>CAIJME010000063.1 GCA_903821625.1 uncultured Sphingobacteriales bacterium
CATCGATATGAGCTCTGTTGGACCTCGAGGATTAACAGGTCCAAAAAAGTAAGCCTATTGTCCTAACATAGGTTTAAACAAATAATTAAAATAAAACACTTTGATCGTTTTATTGGAAGTGATATGGCACTATCGTATCATTACTTCCCAATAACGGGTACGTTTAGAGCTACCTTTAGGCCCTTCAACCTCTAAAGTAATGACATTGCGCACCCCTTTTTGTTTAAAAGAATGAATTGGATTTTGTTCTGTTGAGGTTTCACCATTGCCAAAATCCCATTTCCATTTTTCTATCGATCCAATGGATTCATCTTTGAAGGCTACTATTCCTTTTTCCTCATCGATAACTTTGAAAGTCCATGCTGCCTTAATGGGCTCCAAAAATTCTTTTTCCAAAGGCATCAATTGAAATGCACAAAGATAGGAGGCATTACTAACCATTTTAACATTATGGGAGAGATTGACATGGCCTTCTCTTTTACCCCCATCAAAATCCAATATTGACCAAGAGAGCCCGATTACTTTATTTTCCTTTAGTTCAGATTCTATGGCCCTTTGCGGCCCTTCGTACGGAGCATAGTCATAGGGAGTTATCCATCCTTCCAAAATCAAACTGCCGCTTTCGCCATGTTTAAAATTGTAAGAATAGGCCTGGTTTGCATGCGGAAACTCAGAAATCCAAGATTGGTTACCCCATACCAATACCCATGCATTGTTTACAGGGGGTGTAAAAATATGGTAATTCTGTGCATGTACGCCGCTAAAGTTAAAGTGATTTTCGATATAGGAAGGGCTTTGAGGTTGCCATTTTAGTTTGGCAGGATCTAATGAGGGATTTTGAATAAATGGACCACCAGACAAATCACCGTCCACAACCAATTCAAAAATATCGTTCAAATAACCTTCGGGATTGAAACGTTCAAAATCCCAAAAATTATCATAGGCCTCGTAAAGAAAATAGATACGATTCAAGTCCTTTACCCAGCCGATTTTCACTTTTACGTCGAGATCTTTTGGATCGATGTTGGTGCCTATACCATCTTCAGTATCGTTTAAAAGATTTGTTCCATACGTATAGTTTTTAGGCACCATATCCCAATCACTTTTATCACCGTCGATGCGTGGCATTTGATTTTTGGGAAATTGAAAGATTTGGAATATTTTGCCATTTCTTGCCGTGTTGTAAGTTGGGGTAGGCTGGCCATTCGTATCCAATACATTTCCTGTTAAAAGCAAAAAGATAATCAACCAAACCATGTTACCTGCCTGGAATTTCAAGTTGATTTTATTTTTCATATTCTATAGTTTTAATCTAAATTTTTATGGTGTATATTTTTCAGGTCTTGTTCGGAAAATTACACTTTGTTTTTTAAAAAGCTATAAATCAATTTATGTATAAATCGGCTCTTAGTACCGCTGGCAAATCTTTCCTGAAGACCAACAGGTACATCAGAATATTTTGATAAAATTAGGATTGATTTTGGACGAATTATTTAATGAACTAAAGTATGAATTTTTCAAATTGAACAAATGTAAATGTGGAACTGATTTAGGTAATTTATCTACTTGAGCTTTCCTATTTTTGGAATTCCAATTTACGTTAAGAATCTATAGCATTCCTGCTGTAACACTCCTAAAATTTGAATTACTTATACTAATATTTTTATTACCTTCACTAAAAGCTACTATCAAATTTCTGATATGGAATTTGACAATTATACAGGGCATGAATAAGGCCTTAAATGATCGGATAGTTTCTTGTAATTTAGTTCATATTTTAATTCATTCATATCATTCAAATTTTAAACAAATTATACGCTGATGAAAAGTAAATTGATTCTCTTTTTGGTGCTTAATATATGCCTTTTTGGTGTAGTAAATAATTTATTGGCACAAAATCCCGAAGCTAAATTAGGCTGGAAACTAGGTGCACAAGCCTATACCTTTAACCGCTTCACATTTTTTGAAGCCATTGATAAAATCGATAGTTGCGGTTTAAAATATGTAGAAGCTTATCCAGGTCAAGCTATAGGTGGGGGCATTGAAGGTAAAATGGATTACCACATGGATGCTGCAAAAAGGACTAAAATTTTACAGAGATTGAAGGAAAAAGGAATCAAAATGATTTCTTATGGTGTAGTTAATGCTAAAGGCGATGCAGATTGGTTACAGTTATTTGAATTTGGAAAAGCGATGGGTTTAGAAAACTTTACATCCGAACCTGATGTAAAAGATATTCCCATGATATCAAAATTGTGTGACCAGTTCAAAATCAATCTAGCCATTCACAATCATCCCCAGCCATCACCTTACTGGAATCCAGATATTCTATTTTCGGCTATTCAAGGACAAAGTAAACGCCTTGGTTCTTGTGCTGATATTGGTCATTGGGTGCGTTCTGGGCTTGATCCGATTGAGTCTTTGAAAAAGTTAGAAGGACATGTTATTCAGTTACATGTAAAAGATTTAAATGAAAAAAATAAGAAAGAGGCGCATGATGTTCACTGGGGAACGGGTGTCTCAAATATCGACGGAGTAATTAAGGAGTTGAAGCGTCAGCGTTTTAAGGGCTTATTATCAGTTGAATATGAGCATAACTGGTATAACAATGTTCCAGATGTGACTGAAAGTGTTAACTATTTTAGGCGTGCATTAAAATAGAGGCATTTTTTTAAATACAGATAATTTCTCGCTAGCATGTATTAGCCCTAAAAGACTGATTGCATGAGGGGCAATTGGCTGATATAATTATATTGAAAAGAACTATAAAAATCAATACTATAACTATGGCAAAGTCTGGAACAACAGATCGTAGATCATTTATTAAATCAACAGGAGCAGTCGTTATTGGTAGTTCGATTGGATTAAGTGCAGCATTCCCAAAGACTACCTTCGCTCAAAGTAAAAGTGTTTTGAAGGTTGCTTTGATCGGATGTGGTGGCAGAGGAACCGGTGCAGCCAGTCAGGCAATTAAAGCCGATCCTAACGTGATCATTACCGCTATGGCTGATATATTTCAGGATCGTTTGGATAGCTCTTATGACATACTTCTGAAAGCCCATCCCGATAAGGTAAAGGTGCCAAAGGAGAATAGATTTGTTGGCTTCGATGCCTACAGACGGGTAATGGAATCGGATGTTGATGTGGTTTTATTGACTACTCCTCCTGGTTTTCGCCCCGATCAGCTTGTTGCCGCTGTAGAAGCAGGTAAACATATTTTCTGTGAAAAACCTGTCGCTGTTGATGCTCCGGGAGTACGTAAGGTTTTAGCCGCTTCAAAAAAGGCAAAAGAAAAAGGCCTTTCGCTAGTCTCGGGTTTTTGCTTCCGTTATGATCCTCCAAAGAGAGAGCTTTTTGGAAGAGTTCAGAACGGCGACATTGGCGAAGTTAGAATGGTTAACTCTACGCGTAATGGTGGCGGACTTTGGTATTTTCCCCGCAAACCCGAATGGACAGAAATGGAATATCAGATGCGTAATTGGTATTATTACGACTGGTTATCTGGCGATTTTATCGTAGAAATGGTTGTCCATAACTTAGATATGATGACCTGGGCCTTGGGTAGTCAAATGCCAATAAGAGCGTTTGGAACAGGTGGGCGACAGTCGAGAGTAGAAAAGCAATGGGGTAATATTTATGATCATTTCGCTATTGAATTTGAATTTGCAAATGGCGTTAAAGGGTATAATTTTTGCCGTCAGCAGGATGGCTGTTCAGGCAAAAATTCAATAGAGATTATAGGATCAGAAGGCACTGCATTTTATCAAGGGCAGACCCATAAAATAAGCGGGAAAAATAATTGGGACTACCAAGGAGAAAAGAAGGACATGTATCAGGTGCAGCATGATGAGCTTTTTGCTTCCATTCGTTCGGGTAAGCCTATGAATGATGGTGAAATTATGGTTAACAGTACCATGCTTGGTATTTTGAGTAGGATGGTAGCCTATAGCGGACAAACCATTACTTGGGAACAGGCAATGAATTCTAATCAG
>CAIJME010000064.1 GCA_903821625.1 uncultured Sphingobacteriales bacterium
ACAAGACTGAAAAATTAAGGTTGTAAGTGCAAATAAAAGAACTTTTCTCATGCTGCAAATATACGCTGATTTTTTGGAGTGCTTATTCAAAAGGCTGGTATTTTCAGACTTTTCAATAAGTTTATACAAGAAATTTATGGAAGGTAATTTTAAATTTATACCGCCAAATCTTTCATAATACGTTCGATCTTTTCTTCTAGAAATTTGTCTTTTTGCTTGAACTCATTTTTATCAGGTAGCGTAGTTTTTACACTGCAATAAAATTTGATTTTAGGTTCCGTGCCTGATGGCCTTGCCGAAATAATACAACTATCTGCTGTAATGAACTGTAATACATCTGATTTTGGATAATCCAGCGTTTTTTCGGATCCAGTTAACAAGTCAGTTTCTTTCCCAAGTTCATAATCCTTCAACTTCACTACTTTTGAACCCCCCAGTGATGATGGTGTATTGGTTCTAAAACGTTCCATGAGTGCTTTAATTTCTTCAGCACCAGTTTTGCCTTTTTTGGTTATAGAAACGAGTTTTTCCTTATAAAACCCATATTGCTCATACATATCTAGCATGGCCTGGTATAAACTGCTTCCCTGATCCTTATAAAAGGCTGCCATTTCTGCGATAAAGGCACAGGATATTACAGCATCCTTATCTCTTACAAGTTCACCAACCAGATAGCCATAGCTTTCTTCACCACCTGCAATAAAAACTTTCTTTCCCTGAAGTTCCGTCATCAGGGCTCCAATCCATTTGAATCCGGTTAGGGTTTCGTAGAATCCTACATTCTTTGATAATGCAATATCCTCAATCAACTTAGTGGTTACAACAGTTGAGATCACATACTCATTTCCTGTGAGTTTTCCATTTTGTTCCCAGGCAGTTAGTAAATAATTGATTAGTAAGCTGCCCGTTTGATTACCATTGAGTAAAATAAACTCATCATCATTATTTTTAATGGCAATACCCACGCGATCAGCATCCGGATCTGTAGCTAAAACAAGATCAGCATCAATATTCTTTGCTTTTGCTAAGGCTAAAGTTAGGGCCTCTTTTTCTTCCGGATTTGGATAAATAACTGTTGGGAAATTTCCGTCTGGCATGGATTGCTCTTCAACAATATGGATATTTGTAAACCCAAATCGTCTTAAAGCAGCAGGAACTAGGGTAATTCCTGTTCCATGAATAGGGGAGTATACGATCTTGAGATCTTTTTGTCTTTCAATAGCCTCCTTTGACATAGAAAGCTCCGTTATCTTATCCAGGTATAACTCGTCTAAACTTTCATCTATCAGCTCAATATTTTTTTCAATTCGGTTAAATTTTACCAAATCAATAGTACTAATGGCCGAAACTTCATTCATGACCATTTGGTCATCAGGTGATGTAAACTGACCGCCATCCCATCCATAAGCCTTATAGCCATTGTATTCTTTTGGATTATGTGATGCCGTAATCATAACTCCACTTTTACAACCTAAATGTCGGATAGCAAATGAAAGTTCGGGTGTTGGTCTTAATTCCTTGAAAAAATATACATGAATTCCATTTGCAGAGAATACTTCTGCAGTTATCTGTGCAAAATAATCGGATCTGTTTCTGCTATCATGAGCAACCGCTACACTAATTTTTTCATCAGGATATTTTTTCATCAGGAAGTTTGATAGTCCCTGTGTGGCAGAACCGATAGTGTATTTATTGATGCGATTGCTACCTGGACCCATTGTTCCTCTAAGTCCTCCGGTTCCAAACTCAAGATTTCTGTAGAATGCATCGGTAAGTTCTGTAAATGACTCGGAATTCAATAATTCATTGATTTCTTTTTTTGTACCACTATCATAATTGCCTTGAAGCCAATCATTGATTTTATTTAATACGGAAGTTTCCAGCTCGTGCATAATTATATCTTATTTAATTGTGTTCAAATTGGATCAGAAACGATCCCTAGTAAACCTGCCAAATTAAATTTTGTTTGACATGAAAAATAGAATGCTTTTTTCTATTTTTAACAACTAATTGCACAAGTATAAATATCATTTATTGCAATTTAAAATTCAAGATTTAATGAAGGTATTAAAGTTCGGAGGAACATCGGTAGGAAGTCCCGATCGTATTAAAAAATTATTAGACATTATTAACCCAAAAGATAGGCAGATAGTTGTACTTTCTGCTGTTTCGGGCACTACAAACAGCCTTTTAGAAATCTCTCAGGCATATCTTGCAGCTGACAAACAAAAAGCCGCCGAACTGATCAAGACATTAAAGGGTAAGTATGAGATTTTTATTAAAGAACTTTTCGCATCTACTGAAGGGTATGATCAGGGTAAGGATCTTATTGATTATCATTTTAATTTATTATCATCTTTTGCCAATGAGCATTTTACCGGTATAGAAGAAAAGATCATTCTTGCTCAAGGAGAACTTATATCAACTACGCTTTACCATATTTATCTGAATGAAATTGGGGTACAATCAATACTTCTTCCTGCTCTTGATTTTATGAAAATTGATGAGGATAATGAGCCGATAATTCCTTTTATTTCGGAACAGTTGGAGCTGCTTCTCGATAAATATCCAGAACAAACCTTATTTGTTACACAGGGTTATATCTGTCGTAATTCGTTTGGTGAGATTGATAATTTGCGTCGTGGAGGGAGTGATTATACTGCTTCACTAATTGGAGCAGCAATTGCAGCTGAAGAGGTGCAAATATGGACAGATATTGATGGAATGCACAATAATGATCCTAGAATTGTACAGGGTACAAAGCCAATTGCAATTTTATCTTTTGATGAAGCAGCTGAGCTTGCCTATTTTGGTGCAAAAATACTACATCCACAGAGTGTATTTCCTGCCCAAAAATATAAGGTTCCTGTTCGTTTATTGAATACAATGGAGCCTAAAGCATCCGGAACATTGATTACCAATGAAAGTGAGCGGGGAAAGATTAAATCTATTGCAGCAAAAGACGGTATTACTGCAATTAAAATTCAATCTAGCAGAATGCTGCTAGCTTACGGATTTTTAAGAAGAGTTTTTGAAGTTTTTGAACGTTACAAGACTCCAATAGATATGATCACTACTTCAGAAGTAGCTGTTTCGGTTACAATTGATGATACTCAGCATCTGGATGAGATTATAAAGGAACTAACTAGTTTTGGCACTGTTGAGGTTGATTATAACCAAACAATCGTTTGCGTTGTTGGTGATTTCGGCGTAGAAAAACATGGTTTTGCAGCACGCGTACTGGAGGCAATTAAGCATATTCCATTACGCATGATCTCCTATGGTGGGAGTAATTATAATATCTCTATATTAGTTAAAGATGGGGATAAAGTTGAAGTACTGAGATCTTTACATAGCCGTTTATTTGAATAGGGTACAGATCTGCTAGCGCAGATATAAATTTATATATGTTAAGTAAGGATACGATTTCGCGTTTTGAAAATTTAGAAACTCCATTTTACTATTATGATTTGGGGTTGTTAAATCAGACTTTAGACACCTGCAGATTAGCCGCCGAAAAATTTGGTTTTCATGTGCATTACGCCTTAAAGGCTAATTTCAATGAGCAGATTCTACAAGCCGTCAAGAAGACAGGTTTTGGGGCTGATTGTGTTAGTGGAAATGAGGTAAAAAAAGCCATTGAACTCGGTTTCGATCCCCAAAAAGTTGTTTTTGCTGGAGTAGGCAAATCTGATAAAGAGATCATTGAAGCTTTAAATAACAATATTTATTGTTTTAATATAGAGTCGGTGCAGGAACTTGGAATTATCAATGGACTTGCAGCTGATCTTGGAAAAACTGCCAGGGTTGCCATTCGTATCAACCCCAATGTGGATGCACATACTCATCAATATATTACTACCGGGCTTGAAGAAAATAAATTCGGGGTGAATCAGTGGGAGCTTCAAGCCTGCATTGAACAGCTGAATGCTTGTCCAAACCTAAAACTTATTGGTATACATTTCCATATTGGTTCCCAGATTACCAATCTAGAGGTTTTTAAAAGTTTGTGTGTGAAAGTGAATGAGCTTAACTCCTGGTTTGAGAATCATGGTTTTCAACTACAAATTCTGAATGTTGGAGGAGGTTTAGGTGTTGATTATCATGCGCCTGATCAGAACTCTATTAACGATTTTCTGAGCTATTTTGCAATTTTTAATCAGTTTTTAGAACGTAGGAAAGACCAGGAAGTTCATTTTGAATTAGGAAGAGCTCTGGTTGCCCAATGTGGAAGTCTGATCAGTAGGATACTATACGTAAAAAATGGACTTAAAAAGAATTTTTTGATTTTAGATGCCGGAATGACCGAATTGATGCGGCCCGCTCTTTATCAGGCATATCATAAAATAGAGAACATCAGCTCAAAAGCTGAGACTCATATTAAATACGATGTAGTTGGACCTATATGTGAAAGTACAGACTGCTTTGGAAAAGAGGTGGAACTTCCCGAATCTGTACGAGGTGATCTTATTGCGATTAGAACCGCCGGTGCGTATGGAGAAGTGATGTCTTCAGGATATAATCTCAGAGAACGCGTTCAATCAGTTTACTCCTGATTTATATTGATTTTGATCGTTCTATTTTGTTTTATTAGTAAATGAGCCGATTTTTCAATTCCTAATAATCTGTATAGTTTACTAATTTTATTCAAATGCGTTCAATCCGGTTATATCCATACCAGTAATGAGTAAATGAATATCATGTGTTCCCTCATAAGTTACAACTGATTCCAAGTTCATCATGTGTCTCATTACCGGATATTCGCCTGTTATACCCATGCCTCCAAGTATTTGTCTGGCTTCACGGGCAATATGAATTGCTGTTTTTACACTGTTTCTTTTGGCCATTGAGATTTGAGCGGGAGTAGCTCTGTTTTCATTTATTAATACACCTAAACGCCACACAAGAAGCTGTCCTTTTGTTATTTCTGTAATCATTTCAGCAAGCTTCTTTTGTTGAAGCTGAAAACCACCAATCGGGCGTCCAAACTGAATTCGCTCTTTTGAATAACGAAGCGCTGTGTCATAACAATCCATTGCTGCACCTAAGGCTCCCCATGCTATTCCATAACGAGCTTGATTCAAACATCCTAAAGGACCTTTAAGTCCTGTTATATTCGGTAAAATATTCTTTTTAGGAACTTTCACATTATCGAAAACCAGCTCGCCACTTGCAGAAGCTCTTAAACTCCATTTACTATGTATTTCGGGCGCGCTGAAGCCCTCCATTCCTTTTTCCACGATTAAGCCAC
>CAIJME010000065.1 GCA_903821625.1 uncultured Sphingobacteriales bacterium
TATACATCTTCAAACAGCTTATGATGAAGGATATTCAAAAAAAATAGCTAGTAATTTGATTACCAATATTGGTTTCCATGTACCGGCATTTAATCGTAAACGACCTCAAGATATACCTAGCAGTTATTTATATAACCCGCTTGCAAAAGCGGATAGCTTGGCTGCAAAAAAAGAACGTTTAGCCGCAAATGCGCTAACTAGTGAAAAGATTAAAGCCGCAGCCGAACTATTGAAATTCAATAATCCAGCACCAAGTAATAAACTGAGCCGAATTGTTTATTATGAAAAAAATCGGGTTAGATTTATTAATGAAACTGCACAAAGTGATTTAGCTAGTTTAACGAGTCACTTAAATCAAAACGCATCTTCCATTGTTAAATTAATAGGCTTCCGCCCTCATCCTCGTAGAAAGGTGAAAATGATTTATCGTTATTTTGTTAAGCAGGGTATTGCAACAGATCGTATCCAAGTAAGCTATTACCGTAAAGGTTTAACTAGTACAAGTAGCTCAACCAATAAGCGTAGAGTAGAGGTTATAGTGGAGTAGAAAATAGCCTACTATAATCATGTTAACTAGCAAATTTTACAGGGTTTTAAAATAAGTTTTGAGCCAGGTTGAAATTTAATTTCAATCGGCACCAAACCTCAAGTCATTTCCTCGAAATCTACAGTGTTAAAAAATATCTTCTTATACTAACAGGGCTTATTCGGCGTGCTAAAAAATCTGAATCCGAATCTATTAAAAAATAGATGGGCGTACTAAAAGCGTCATATAATTCACGTAATTTAGAATCTTTAGGCAAGTTTACATGAGCATAATTAGTGTTTAGCTGGTGCGTTTTAATGAATTTACTCCAATCTTCAGTGTTAGAGTCGGGATCATTGCAAATAGCAAACCTCCCAATACGTTTATTGAATTGCTTTTCTAAATTGGCAATAGTCTGTTCCATAATGGGTATTTCTTTTTGGCAATGGTCACAACTTGGTGCGTAAAAAATGATTACCGTAAAGTCATACTGTTTTGCAAATGCATGTAAGTTTTGTGTGTTTTTTAAGGTGTCTGGTAAAATAATATTTGGAGCTTTGAGGTTAGAATTCTGCATTTTTAGTTTATCGAGCTCTTTCTTATAAGAACTCATACTATTTTTATCCAAAAATTTGCAAGGAGAATTTATTCCATATTTTTCAACTACATACGCATAAGATTTCCCATTGTTTAGAATTGCTCGATTGGATACAATTTTTGAAGAATACTCAAAAATGAATGGATAGGCTTTCCCTTTGCAATCTGCTGAGGTTAATACTTGGTCCATAGCTTTCATTAAAGAATCAGATACCAATGGAAAAGAGGAATAATATTCATAAAGAACTTCTTTCAATACAGGAGTAAAAAGAATTTTCTTTGAATTCAAATCAAATTTCTTTAAAAAAGCGGTTCTTCCTGCAAAATTTTTACGATCTGGAATCCACTCATCA
This sequence comes from uncultured Sphingobacteriales bacterium, assembly GCA_903821625.1. Taxonomy (GTDB): domain Bacteria; phylum Bacteroidota; class Bacteroidia; order Sphingobacteriales; family Sphingobacteriaceae; genus Daejeonella. Next base: position 1,477 of record CAIJME010000065.1, read on the forward strand.
AGCTGGTTGAGCGTTTTAAAGTAAAGATGTAGTACATTGTTTGCGGGCATTGATAGCAATGCTTTTTTTCTAAAATCTGAAAGCGCTTTGGTTTTTTCAGCAAAAAACTCTGCCCGCTGTTTAAAATTATATTTCTTTTGCAGTTGAAGCTCTTTTGCATAAGCTGAGTCTAGCCAGTTATAGCTTTGTTCAAGTCGTTGGTAATCAAAGAATACATTGTTTCTGGCTTTATTTGATTTTACATTAGCCAAATAGTCCTTTCCGGATAGGCTAATGGCTATTGTATCTTTATTTTCGAGTGCGAAATAAATCTTCGTTTTTGAAACAGGGAAGTATAAATAATACAGCCCTCCAATAATTGCTGTTTTTGAAGAGGAGCTAAATTGTTTTTTTGAAAAATCAAGGGTGTCTTTAGCTAAATAATTTTTATCGTCAAATAATACGCCCCTGATTTGAACGGAAGTTTCGGTTATATTGCTAACGTTTAATTTAATTTGGTACTGCGCAAATACACTAATATGATTAGTCAACAGAAAAATAA
>CAIJME010000066.1 GCA_903821625.1 uncultured Sphingobacteriales bacterium
CTAAGAATATTGAATACATGGATACTAACTATTGCAATCTTTTAAATATTAGGGATAAGGTTTTCAAAACCTATCAGCCATAAAGGGATGAAATTAAGCTAAAAGGTGAAAGCTGAAAGGGGGGAAAGTTTAAAGCATAAAGCTAAAAGTTGAAGGCTAAAAGTTACTGTTAAAGAAGTTATAGATTAATTAACATTATTCCTCTTTTTTCAAGATCGCAATATCTTCTTTTATTCGTTCAATTTCAACCAGGAGTGTTCCGTTATATACTCCTCTGATCCTTCTATGCTTGTCTACAAGAATAAAGTTTTCGGTATGCAGAAACTCATTACCTGTTTGGTAAAAGCCAATGGTATCACCCGCAAAATATTCCTGTTTTGCCAGACGATAAATGGTTGATTTATCTCCGGTTAACAGACTCCATTTGTCAGCTCTTATTTTATTTTCAAGGGCATATTTTTTCAGTTTGGGTACTGAATCCGACTCAGGTGTAACCGAATGTGAGAGTAGGTAAAGTTGTTCATCATCGATAAATGCATCTTGAATTAGGTGCATATTAGTAGTCATCTTGGTACAAATATTTCTGCAGGTAGTAAAGAAGAAATTAGCCAGATAGATTTTACCTTCCATATCTTTCTCTGTAATCGTATTGCCTTCTTGGTTGACTAAAGAGAATGAAGGAATCTGATGAATTTTTTTATAAGCTGGATCTCTAGGCTCGATCCATTCTGGTGTCCAATCAGGCTGGTTAAAAAATGGCAACTTCTCTTGCTCAGTCGCTATCTTTTGTGAAGAGGAATCTTTTTTGATTTCTCCGCATGAAAATAGCGTGATCAGGAGGCCGATGATTAAACTTATTTTTTTCAATTTCTAGTTATTCTAGATTTTCAAATTTTTTTTTAGAGCCTTCAGGATTCATACAAAGCTTGAGTCCGATAAGACCATAACGACGACCATTTTTAACCACATAATTAGCTCTTATGACCCCGTTTTGCCACCAGGCTTTCTGGCTACCTTCTTCATAGCCCATGTTGTAATGAAATATTTTATAGTCTTGACCATTTTCGTACCATTCTTTGGCTATGCCATGATGTTCTCCTTGAATAAAATGATATTCAAATTTAGGCTTCCCATTTTCATAGTAGCCTTTATGAATTCCTGTTTTTTTACCCCGATGATATATTCTAATCTCAGAGATTTGCTTGTTGGGATACCATTTTTTTGACAGACCTTCTTCTAAGCCGTTTAAATAACCAATAAATAAAGCGGTATCTCCTTTTTGAAATTCTTTACATACATATCCATCGTATTTTTTTTGGTCAAAATATAAGGTGTCTTGATGGAACTTGAACTTTGAATCTGTACTAATATTCACAATATTGGGGACACTTGTATCATCTTTCAGTTCGGAATGTGGTTCAATATTTTCACATCCATATTGAATTAGAATGAAGCACAAAAGAAATGGTAAAGTAATACCTGTTTTCAATGTTATTGGGATATAGTTCCTGGTGATCCATAATAACCACTGCCATTGATATATGGGTCTTTATTGGTTACATGATAATGGTATATCCCATTTGGGTATTCTGTAGTAGGGTTGGTATGCCCATGATATATATCCAGTTTACTTTCCTCCACAGCAACGCCAAATTCTTCGGGACCATAAACTGGGAATCCATCCAAAAGAAATCCAAGTAGTGCTGATTTTGAAGCTTTTACTGTGGTCAGAAAAAGTGGTTCTACATGGTAATGATACATACCTCCAGGTGCCGGATGTCCCCAATATTTATCAAATGAAACAATCTCATTGGTTAAGGGTTGGTTCGGGCCAGCATATTGATTAAAAAATGGAACACCGTTCAGTGAAACCCCAATGGGTCCGAGTGGTGTTGCCTGATGCGAAGCTGCTACCTTAGGGTCTACGGGAATTTTAAAAGTATAGGTTTTTTCATTGATGGAATTCGGATTCTTTGAAAAGGTTGCACCCGCAAATGTGGTGCCTGAAAAATTTTCATACAAGCTGTTTGAAGTCGCATAATACGGACTTGTATGATCGGGGAGTCCTTTTGATTTTATGGTGATGAAGGTGCCATCGGAAGTTATGCTGGTAGCTCCATATATTTTTTTGTACACCTCTGGAACTACTGCAGTTCCGGCACTGGGAATCTCTGGGGTACTGGTGTTATTATTCTTTTTTGAGCAAGCAAATAATGTTATAGCTATAAATGCTGGGAGAATGATGTGTCTCATGTAATTAAAATATTAATTGGTCTTCTGATATCTAATCATTACTGTTAAACAGTAATCCTGTTTAAATAGATATACGTTTTTTTTTGTTTTTTAAAATTTAGATTTCATTGTTTTCTGTAAATTATTTTACACAGAACATTAAATAGTGATGTAGAGCACTAAATAAGAGATTTGGCTGTGAATTTATTCATTTTAAAGAGATTGATTTTTTGGCTTATTGCCATCAAAGTTCGTAAAATACCGGTAAATAAATCATCTGGAAATCAATAATGCAATACCTAATTTGTTTCAAAATGAATCAATAAAGGCCTGTTGGGTTCAGTGAATAAGGAGATTTAAATAGGGTTAAGAATTTAGATATTCTGGCTTATCTTATAAAAAATCTTCGCGCATTGGACTAAATGTATCGATCAAAATACCAGCCTCAAGGCAGACAACTCCATGCCATAGGTTGGAAGGAACAAAAAATGAATCGCCGGGTTTTAGAGTCTTTTTAGTACCATCAACCTGAACTTCGAATACTCCGCTAAAAACATGAGAGATCTGAACATGTACATGGCGATGAATAGGCCCAATACCTCCTTTTTCAAATTTTACCTGCATCAGCATCAAAGAAGGATCATAAGCCATGATTTTTCGGCTAACTCCTGGTTCTACTTCCTGCCAGTGAAGAGTTTCGTCTTCTATAAAAAAGTTTGCTTTTGATTCTTGCATATCAATTAGTTAATCAGAGGTTTTAGTATTTTAATATTCAAAATTACCTGCTTTATATCGTATATTTTTATTTC
>CAIJME010000067.1 GCA_903821625.1 uncultured Sphingobacteriales bacterium
GACGATGGCTGCCTTGAGATTATTGACAGGTTTTAGCAAAACATCATGAACTATGAAATCTGGCTCAATAATCTTTAAATCACCTAATCAATTTTTCTATCTACATACAGTGCAAATGTAAGGCATGAATCTGCCTTTAGGCTCTTAATATTCAAAATAGCTATAAAAATGTTGTAAAGGAAACAGTAAAGCCTTGTATTTTGTAAAAAAATATGATCTAAAAAATGTGAGAATACCCCTCAGAATTTTTAGTTTTAATAGTTTATATTAGTATAAACATATTCAACAAAACTTCATTATAAACTCATTTCTATGAAAAGAATTTCATTGATCAGCCTATTAATACTGGGGCTAAGCAGTGTCATCGCACAAACAAAAAGTAACTGGTCGCCCACGCAAACCATTAAGCACAAAGTAATCAGCACAGTTAGGGTTTCTCCAGATGGGGGAAAAGTAGTTTATGCAGTAAAGGAACTTAAAACAATTGAAGGTAAAAGCGAATTTATCAATCATCTTTTTATATCAGATATTAATAATACGAATACCATTCAGCTTACTCAGGGCGAAAAGAACAATATTAATCCCAAATGGAGCCCTGATGGCAAAAAAATCGCATTTGTCAGCAACCGTAATGGAAAGAACAACTTATACTGCCTGAATTTAGCTGGAGGAGAAGCTGAACGGTTAACTGACCTTAAAACCGGAATAAACGATTTTAAGTGGAGTACTACAGGAAATCAAATTGCAGTTACCAGTTCTGATTTTGAAACTGAAGAAGAGACTGGGAACAAAAAATCGGGGAACGATTGGTTTTTCATGAATGAAAATTTTAAGCAAGGACGCCTCCATTTGCTTCAGCTAAACAAAAAAGATAAAAATGGGATACCTCAGATTACAACGCTTAGCAAGGAGAACAGACATATCAATTCATTTAGCTGGAGTCCAGATGATCAATGGATTGCCTATGCACATGCGGCATCTGGAGGTGTTGAAGACAATACGTTCTGTGATATATCAATGATCAAGATCAGTTCAGGTGAAGTTAAAGTTATTGCCAATTCTTCGGTGGGTGAAAATCAACCCTTATTTAGTCCTGATGGCAAATTCATAGCCTATTATAATCTGGATGAAAAAGGGATTTGGGGAGGTAAAACTTCGGTTAAGATTTTTGCTCTTGAGAATGGTAGCGTTCAAACATTAGCAGATACGCCAAATGGCCCGGCCGAACTTATTGGCTGGAGCAGCAATGGAAAAACAATTTATACTCTTGAGCCATTTCATACTAGTACCAAAATATTCAGCCTAAGCAGTGATGGGAAACAGGCAACTGAATGGACTACTGGTACCAAGGGCGTATTGAGCGGACTTGAATTGAATAGCAAGGGCACCCATTTCGGTTTTACATTTCAGAACACTTCAATACCACAGGACGGCTATATCAGCAGTACAAGTAGCTTTTCAGCCCTAAAAATAAGTAATATTAATCCTGAACTTACCAATTTACCGGTTCCGAAAACCGAGCTGATTTCATGGAAAAGTTTTGACGGAATGGAAATTGAAGGGCTTTTAACCTATCCTCTAAACTATGAGGCAGGTAAAAAGTATCCTTTTATTCTTAACATTCATGGCGGGCCGGCAGGGGTATTTAGCGAAAATTTTATTGCCGTGTCGGGCATTTATCCACTTGCTGCCCTAGCAGAAAACGACATCTTTATTCTCAGACCAAACCCAAGAGGATCAAATGGTTATGGATTGAAATTCAGAGAAGCCAATCACCGCGACTGGGGTGGTGGCGATTACAAAGATTTGATGGCTGGGGTTGATTATGCTATTTCAAAAGGATGGGTAGATGCCAACAAAATGGGTGTAATGGGATGGAGTTATGGTGGTTTCATGAGCAGTTGGATTGTTGGTCACAACAACCGTTTTAAAGTTGCAAGCATTGGGGCACCTGCAGTCGACCTGGTTACTCAAGACCTGACAGATGATATTCCAGGTTTTCTTCCTTCGTACATGGAAAAACAACCTTATGAAGACTGGAAGGTCTATGACGATCATTCCCCTTTGCGATTTGTACAAAATGTAAAAACTCCCGTGCTTTTGCAACACGGACAGGCAGATGTCAGAGTACCTTTTAGCCAGGGTATAATGTACTACAATGCCTTAAAACGAAGAGGAGTTCCGGTACGTTTTCTTGTGCTTCCAAGGCAACCACATGGTCCTGCAGAGCCATCAATGATTCTTAAAACAGCTCAAACTAATCTGAGCTGGATGTTGCATTATTTGCAGGGTAAAGAATTAGGGTTTTAATAATTAGAAAATTTGAGTTTGTCATGGCGGGTCAAGCCCGCCATGACAAGAAATTATTGTTTGAATGAGTAGATTCCAGACCTGAGCTAGAATTAAATATTGACTGAAAGTGGAACTCTCTCAGGTAGCCATAAAAAAATCCAGATGATCAGAACCATCTGGATTTAATTAAAATCTATATTTCAGACTTAAATTAGCTGCGATAACGCGGTCTACTATATCTTCACCTTAGTATTTCCACCTTTTTTTAGATCAATATCATGTGGTTGGTTTTTCTTCCAAGAACCACGTGTAAAGTCAGGTACATCCACTGAATTGGATCGGTTATTTACAGACCATTCACTCAATGGCCATACAGCACTCCAGGCCGCTGCATCGTAAACATCCTGGTCAAGAGGTAAGCCATTTCGTAAGCAATCGATTAGGCGCCAATCCATTAGGAAGTCCATGCCGCCATGTCCTCCAACTTTTTTTGCCAATTCACCTACTTTTTTAACAATGTTTGGGGTATATTTTTCTTCAAGCGCCTTAAATTCAGCTTCCTTAACCCATCCCTCATGGCTATTGGAAATTCTAGGCTCTGGATATTTCAAAGCAGTACCTTTGGTTCCACTCACCAAGTGTATACGTGAATACGGGCGAGGAGAAGTTACGTCATGCTGTATCATGATCGTCTTTCCATGGGTAGTACGAATAGTGGTGGTATTCATGTTGCCTTTAAAATCTTTGCCAACAAACTCTTTATACAAATCATTTTTTGCAGCTTCAGCTTTAGCACGTTCACCCATTTGGAAATCATTAGAAGAAACAGAAACCAGGTAATCCATTTTATCACCACGATTGATATTCAAAACCTGACAAACCGGACCTAAGCCATGGGTTGGATACAAACTACCTTCACGGGTAGCATTCTGTCTTAAACGCCACATATCCTGATAACCTTTATCACTGAAATTAAGGTTGATAAGGTTGTGGATATAAGCGCCTTCAGTGTGTACGATCTCACCAAAGTAACCTTGTCTAGCCATGTTCAATGTAAGCAGCTCAAAAAAGTCATAACAGCAATTTTCAAGCATCATGCAATGCTTACGGGTACGTTCAGAAGTTTCAACCAATTGCCAGCACTCCTGCATTGAAACTGCAGCAGGCACTTCAATAGCCACGTGCTTACCTTGTTCCATTGCAAATAAAGCCATAGGAACATGCAAATGCCATGGAGTACAGATATAGATCAGATCTATGTCTTTACGCTCACACAATTTCTTCCATTCGTCTTCATTACCTGTGTAAATTACAGGATTATGACTGGTGCCTTCAAGAGCCTTTTTTGCTTTATTGACACTTTCTGGACGTAAATCACATAATGCTTTGATCTCTGTGCCTTCAATTTTAGCGACTGCATTTAAATGAGATGGCCCACGCTGACCCAAACCGATAAATCCAACACGAACAGTTTCAAGCTTTGGTGCAGCATATCCACTCATGTTAAAGGTCTGAATGGTAGACTTCGATACCCATGGCCCTTTTTCTGGCTCAGCGGCAAATCCATTAAGTGCACCAACACCTGCTATGCCAAGTCCGGTAAGACTAGTTTTTTTTAAAAAATCTCTACGGTTATTTTTCATTTTTTTAATTGTTATTTCTACTCTTAGCCGTTCAGGCTTTAATTATATATTATCTAATCTCTAATATTCAGTTCCTCAAAATAGCAATAATTTATAATTTCATAGCTTTTTTTTAGACTAAATACCAGGAAACCACTTCTCAGCATTTGTGCGGTAGATCTTATCAATCACTACTTTTGGTAGTTTTAATCCCTGTATCTTTTCTTTAAAATAAGGGACATTCATTTCTTCATCGGTTACAAAATACTTCCAGTCGCTTAATCTAGTTTTCTGAATATCTATTTTAAGTTTAATAGGATCTGAATCCGGTCCAACCCAATCGTCAGTTGCGTAGATAAGCCTGTCCTGATATTTAATCATGAAATTTCTGACCTTCTGTTTTTCCTTTATCGATTGATATTCCAAATGACAAATCCGCTCGGCCATATCAACAGCCATATTCGGGAACTTATCCAGGCGTTTAGCAAGTTCATCAACACTCCATTCCAAACTCCCAAGATGAACCCCAACAAAACGAATATTAGGATGCCTTTCAAGCATCTTATCACGCGCATTAACTTGATCTTCATAGGAGGGGTATTCGGGATGGAGAAACATGTGATACTCAGGATGCTTACTAAAATAGTTTTTATCCCCAGAAACGGTCATTTGATCGACTGGAAGCCAGGCATTCTTTGGTTCTCCCAAATGTCCAACGAGAGTAATATTACTTTTCTCAATAAAATCAAGAACTGGATCAAATCTTGGATCATCAATCATCACAAATTTCCCGTCCTTGTCGCGAAGCTCCATGCCAACATTCTTCCAAACCTTAACCCCTATTGCTCCATTATCAAATGAACCTTTCAGATAAGCCAGTGTTTGTGGCAACCATTTATCAGTTCCCCAATCTGCTACTGTAAAGGTAGTAGCCCAAGCAACCTGCTCAGGATAAGCCTTAACCATCCTAACAGCTACATCCTGCTGATGCTCAACGGTAGGATAACTTGAAGGATTTACATTTAACGCCAGCAGCCTGAAATTATCTTCTTTAGCTAGATCAATAAAAGTAGTATCGAAGGCATTGATATGGGTATGGGTATCATATTTCTCCACCTTCCTGAAATCCTCCATGGAATAATAAGTGGTATCAGCACCATTTACGTCAGAAGAAGTTTTACTGGATTGAGAACAATTCTGCATGAACAGAGCAAGTGCCAGCATGCCAACATAGCGTGAATTTGAGAGTAATTTCATAATCAATTGTATAGTCTAAATTTTAATAAATATTTTTTTCTTGAACATCCAGTATAAGATTAGCCACTCGAAGAATAAAACTAGTCCGCCGCTAACTAGGGTTGCGTAAGCTACTCCAAAAATTTGATCGAAGTTTTTACCCAAATGAATATAAAGTGAGTCATTGATCACGTTTCGCATCCCGCCATCAGCAATTACATAGGCAGCAATAGAATTTACCCCGATCACCATTAGGAAAAATGAGCTCTTTTGCCTTCCCTTCATATCAATCAGACCATAGAACATAGCCAGGAACAGGAAACAGATACCTCCGCTAAAGATAGTCCAAGCAGGCGTCCAAATACGTTTCACAATTGGATTCAATCCGATAAGATGCACTACTATTCCAAAGATTACCAAAGCAAAACCAGCATAAATGAAGGTTCTGAGTTTTTTACTTGCCAGCACAGATGAATTTAAAATATTCCCTGCAAGTAATCCAAGGATCATTGTACCCAGTGTTGGGATAAAGCTAAGCGTAGAATATCCTCCCTGATTAAAAAGAAAAATATTCTCACGTGGAAATATATTCATAAACCACTGGTCAAAAGCCCAGGCAAAGTTTGTATTCTTATTCCAATGCGCGGCAAAGCCAGTCAAATTATGCTCCCAGTTTGCAGGAACCCCTGCCGATGCATAATCAAAGCCAGCACCAGGCAGCGGATAAAGAGCAAATGCTAGGACATAAGCAAGTAAAATAAAAATCAAGGCCCCAATTTGCACTCTTTGAGAATAAAGTGAAATGATGACAAGGAAGGTATAGCCCAAGCCAATCTGGGTCAGCGTATCCTCAA
>CAIJME010000068.1 GCA_903821625.1 uncultured Sphingobacteriales bacterium
GCAGTAGCGTCAAGAAGAAGAAGAAAAAAGGTCTTAAATTTAGCCAAAGGCTATTGGGGATCTAGAAGCAAGGTTTTTACCGTTGCTAAGAACACAGTCGAAAAAGGTTTGCAATATGCATACCGTGACCGTAAAAATAAGAAAAGAGAATTCAGAGCTTTGTGGATTCAGCGTATCAACGCTGGTGCACGTCAGCACGGACTATCATATTCTGCATTAATGGGTAAATTAACTGCAAATGGAAATCAATTGAACCGTAAGGTTTTAGCTGATCTTGCAATGAATCATCCAGATGCATTCAAAGCTGTTATCGATACAGTTAAATAGACTTAGATATCATATTTATTAAAAAAGGGAGCCATAAGCTCCCTTTTTTTGTGCCCTTAAGATTAACTTAGTTATTATAGGAGCAGCTCTTATTGTAAAGATTTAAGAGTTAAAGTAAAAGGGCTATGGAGTTTTTACCTAATAGAAGGAATAGGTATTAAACCTGTGATTGAATTGTAAAGGTTAATACACTATCAAACTGTAATAAAATTTCGTCATCCCTGTTTGGGTCAGGAATGACGAAATCTATAGATTATTTATTTTCAAGAACCTTGGTTACTAATGCAGCAGCTTCTTTAAGAAGAATAGCAGAGTAAACCTTTAGTCCCGATTCATCAATTAACTTTTTTGCTTCTACAGCATTAGTGCCCTGAAGACGTACAATAATCGGAACTGGAATATTCCCAATCTCTTTATATGCATCAATAACTCCCTGAGCCACACGATCGCAGCGTACAATTCCTCCAAATATATTGATCAGAATAGCTTTTACATTAGGATCAGAAAGGATAATATTAAAACCAGCTTTGACTGTTTCTGCATTTGCAGTTCCACCTACATCTAGGAAATTTGCAGGCTCACCACCGGCAAGTTTGATAATATCCATTGTAGCCATTGCAAGACCAGCTCCATTCACCATACAACCTACGTTTCCGTCAAGTTTAACATAGTTCAGATTTGATTTACTTGCTTCTACTTCTGTTGGATCTTCTTCTGATGTATCACGCATTGCAGCAAAATCAGGATGGCGGAAAAGTCCGTTATCATCCAGGTTTACTTTGGCATCAACCGCAAGAATTTTATTATCCGATGTTTTTAATACGGGGTTAATCTCAAACATCGATGAATCAGTAGCTTCATAAGCCTTATACAAAGAGGCAATGAATTTGGTCATATCTTTGAAAGCATCGCCACTCAATCCCAAATTGAAGGCTATTTTACGAGCCTGAAATCCCTGAAGTCCAACCTTTGGATCTATTTCTTCCTTAAATATTAAATGAGGGGTGTGTTCTGCAACTTCTTCAATATCCATTCCACCTTCTGTAGAATACATGATAATGTTACGGCCTCTTGATCTGTCTAGCAATACACTCACATAAAATTCTTTTGTTTCACTCTCACCAGGGTAGTAAACGTCTTGTGCGATCAAAACTTTGCTAACCAGTTTACCTTCAGGGCCAGTTTGTGGTGTAATTAATTGCATTCCAATGATTTGTCCTGCTTTTTCTCTTACTTCTTCCAAATTTTTTGCCAGCTTAACACCACCACCTTTTCCACGTCCGCCTGCATGTATCTGAGCTTTGATAACTACCCAGTCAGAATTGTAATCTATTTTTAGCTTTTTTGCTGCCTCAACAGCTTGCTCAGCAGTATCGGCAACAATGCCTTCTTGAACTCTGACGCCGAAGCTTTTTAATATTTCTTTACCTTGATATTCGTGAATATTCATTTACTTTTTATTTGTCGTAAAACTACGTTTTTATTGCAAACCTGAAAATAGCAAATGAAAAATTAAGTCTTTTTTTTATGCTCAGACCATACTCTAATAAACAATTTGCACATTTGCATATTAATACAGTCAAAATCAATGCTTCAGGCTAGAGGAATTAAAAAATCATACGGTAATTTACAGATCCTTAAAGGAGTTGATCTTGATGTTGAAAGAGGAGAGATCATTACGATAATTGGTGCCTCAGGAGCAGGTAAAAGTACTTTTCTTCATATTATTGGAACTCTTGACCACCCCGCCCATGGAACAGTCAGGTTGAATAATGTAGATATCCATACACTTTCATCAAAAAAATTGAGTGCATTTAGAAATGAGCAAATTGGATTCATTTTTCAATTTCATCATTTGCTTCCTGAATTTACTGCCTTAGAAAATATATGTATACCGGCTTTCATAGCTGGTAAAGGTAAAAAAGATGCAGAAAACAAGGCATTTGAATTGTTGGAACTTCTTGGTTTATCAGATCGTGCAAATCACAAACCCAATGAATTATCTGGTGGAGAACAACAACGTGTGGCAGTAGCAAGGGCTTTGGTGAATGATCCTGCAATAATATTAGCTGATGAACCATCCGGAAATTTGGATTCAAATAACGCAGAAAATCTGCACCATTTGTTTGTCAATCTACGAGATACACTGAATCAAACCTTTGTGATTGTGACTCATAATGAAAATCTTGCTAATCTGGCAGATAGAAAGGTCTTAATGAAAGATGGACAAATAATTAATTATTAAAATGTCTGTATTGATCACCGCTGCCACCAATTCAGCAGCTTTTCAACTTGCACGTATCCTAAATACCGAAAATATATTCTTTGCTTCTGATATGGATATTCCTGTTTTAACAGGAAAAAGATTTTTAAAGATTCCTTCTACTGCTTCTTTGAGTTTTGTCCATGAAGTTCTAAAGGTCTGTTTAGATCATCAAATACTTGAAGTTTACCCGTTGTTGCATGATGAAATTGTGGAATTGTCAAATTCAAGGCAACTATTTGAAGAATTTAACATTAAACTTATTATTCCATCTGTAACTTGGATAGAAAAAAGATTAAACGATTTGCCTTTTATTTCATCGAATTTATTTGTCTTGATTGATGGAAATATATGTGCTGGGAATATGGTCAAAGAGAGTCTCTCATTTTTCAATGAGACGAATGGTGTTTTTCAATGGGAAATAAGAAATGGTCAGCTAACATTTGGTTCATTTATTGTCTGATATGCTTAAATATATTGATCTAGATAATAGAAAGAAGGCTTTTATTTTTGAATTAGATGATGTTCTTTATCCTGAAAGAGACTATCTATTGCAGGTATATTATCTATTTTCCAATTTTATTGAATTTACGGAAGCTGTTCCTCCTGTGGCCGATCTGATTGAATTTTTCAAAAAAGCACATTTGAACCATGGTGATGATGGCATTTTTGATAGGGCGAAAGAAGTATTTGCTATTAATGAAAAATACAGAGATAATTTTGATCGACTTTATTTTACCGCTAGATTACCTTTGAAGCTATTACTGTTTTCAAATATGCTGACTCTACTACAGGAAATAGTTATGGATAGAAAGGAAATATTCATCATTACAAACGGTAAACCCGAAATTCAGATGAATAAGATTATGCAAACGGAGTGGAACGGACTTGAAAAATACATAAAGGTTTATTATGCCCAGGAAATTAACTTGAAACCAGAGTCCGACGTATTGTCGTATATATTAAAAGAACACAATCTATTGAGGAAAGATCTTTTGATTATTGGTCATACTTTAATTGATCAAGAATTTGCAGTTTCAAGCGGAGTAGATTATTTTAATGTCAGTGAATTTATGTAATTTAGAAGCTCATTTATTTTTAAATTTAACTAACCAACTAACTAATTAACCCAGATAAACTTTAAGAAACCTATGTCAAATAAATTTATTTTGAGGCCTTTAATAAAACCGATTATTTTCACATTAAGTATTTTAATACTTGCTTCTGCTTGTAAGAAAGAGCCTAAAACTCCTACGACAACAACTCCAACAGTAACTCCACCAGTGACCGTTGCACCTCCTACCAGAGCTGAATTAACAAAGGATTCCATTTTTCTTTATGCCAGGGATACTTATTTCTGGAATGAAGGTATGCCTACTTATGAAATATTTAATCCCAGATCATATTCTTCAGATCAGGCAGTTCTTGATGCAATAATTAAATTGCCTGGAACAAATAAACCTGTAGATAAATATTCATTTTTGGATAATGGTGGAGTATCAACCTCATTAGGTGGAGTAAGTGGTGATTTTGGCTTCTCCGTATTTTATAATGATGATGATGGAAATTCTGCTACTCCAACTGAAGATCTTCGAATTAAGTATGTCTCTCCAGGATCTCCTGCTGCTACTGCAGGGCTGGTAAGAGGCTATCAGATTACTACTTTAAACGGAAGAACAGGATCAGCCTTAAGTACATCTTTGTCAGCAAATGTATCATTTGTTTCTTCAGCTGTTTTTGGAAGTGCAACAACAGTTTCTATGACCGTCAAAAAACCTGATGGTAGCAGTGTAGTTTTGACTATTGCACGAGCGACTTATGCCAACAATCCAATTTATGCCACGAAAATATTTACCCTTGGTAGTAAAAAAGTTGGATATATAGTTTATCATAGTTTTACTACCAATTCAAGAGATGGTCTGAGAGCGGCGATTGGAAAATTTCATACAGATGGTGTTTCTGAATTAATTGTTGATCTGCGCTATAATGGTGGAGGTTCTGTAGCTACTTCTGATGTATTTACCAATCTGTTAGCGCCTGCTTCCGTAAATGGTCAAGTAATGTATACAACCTATTGGACAAAAACAATGCAAGATGGGCTTGCTAAAATATTAGTCAATCAACCTTTATTAGATGCTAATGGTAAACTTCAGACATTTACCTCTGGTGCAAATGGTAAATGGGCAACCTATGCGGATATTAATTATAAACCAACTGTGGCAGCAGGGAATGTTGAAAATTTTGCTAAGGAAGGTGCTGCAGAATTTAAAAAGATTTATTTCTTGGTACTTAGTGGAACGGCTTCTGCTAGCGAATTAGTCATTAATAACCTCAAGGCTGTTTTGCCTAATGATGTAAAATTGATTGGTCGTCAAACCTATGGTAAGCCCGTAGGTTTTTTTGCAATCAATATTGATAATTTAGATTTGTATGTACCTCAGTTTGAAACTAGGAATCAAAAAAATTATGGTGGATTTTATGAAGGATTGGTAGTTGATAAAACACTTGCTGATGATGTGACTAAAGATTTTGGTGATGAGAAAGAAGCGCTTTTAGCTGCTGCTTTAGCCTATTCTGAAAAAGGATTTTTTTCAGTGAGCTCCAAGGGTAATACATTAAGCAGTATTTCTGGAATGTCTGTTTCTGAAGAAAAAGTGTTGAATCAAATCTTAGAAAAAAATAAATTCAATGGAATGATTGATGATAGGCCTAGAAAGTTGAATAAGCAATAATGAATAGCTTTTTATGAATCTTGTTATTCGTAATCCTAAATAATATAAAGATTAATATAACACTTGAATACAAAGAAATCTCTCTGAATTAAAATCAGGGAGTTTTTTTGATACAACCAAGAATATCTAGTAAATTAGTAGATTATTAAACGTATTTTAAATTATACTATTATGAA
>CAIJME010000069.1 GCA_903821625.1 uncultured Sphingobacteriales bacterium
CTGATTAACAGTCAGATGCTCTAACCAGCTGAGCTACTTAGGAATTTCTGGTTATGAAAACAACTGGTGGTTTCATCCCTTTCGGGAGTGCAATATTCGGGATTTTAAATTATTAATGCAATATTTGTGTGAAAATTTTTTTAAATAAATATGAGTTTAGTAATTATTGGGTCTGTTGCTTTTGATGCAATTGAAACTCCTTTCGGAAAAACCGATAAAATAGTGGGCGGAGCAGCCACCTACGCTAGTTTAGCAGCATCCTACTTTTATAATAAAGTTAAAATTGTTGGAGTAGTTGGTGAAGATTTTCACCAGGAAGACATCCAAAATTTCAATGATCATGGTATTGATACCGAAGGTTTACAGATTAAAAAAGGTGAAAAATCTTTCTTCTGGTCTGGAAAATACCATAATGATATGAACAGTCGCGATACATTGGTTACAGAATTAAATGTTCTTGGCACCTTTGATCCGATTATTCCTGAAAACTACCAGGATTGCGAATTCCTGATGCTTGGAAATTTAACCCCACAAGTTCAGCAAACGGTGATCAATCGGATGAAGAATCGGCCAAGGCTGATCGTTTTGGATACCATGAACTTCTGGATGGACATTGCACTTGATGATTTACTAGCAGTAATCAAAAATGTAGATGTTTTGACTATTAATGATGCTGAAGCAAGGCAATTATCGGGTGAGTATTCTTTGGTCAAAGCGGCTCATAAAATCATGGCAATGGGTCCAAAGTATCTGATCATCAAAAAAGGCGAGCACGGCGCCCTATTATTCAATGAAGATCAGATATTCTCTGCCCCTGCCTTACCTCTTGCAGAAGTATTCGACCCAACTGGAGCTGGAGATACTTTTGCTGGCGGATTCATTGGATATCTGGCCCAGGTTGACACGATCAATTTCAACAATATGAAAAATGCAATCATCTTTGGCTCTGCATTAGCCTCTTTCTGTGTCGAAAAATTTGGAACCGAACGTATCAAAAATCTAAGCCAAGAAGAAATTCAGGCTAGAGTACAGCAATTTGTGAGGTTGAGCAGTTTTGTGATATAGAATTAAGTTGTAGGTTATAAGTTGTAGGTTATAAGTTTTAAGGGTGCTTCATTTGAATGGGGTACCCTTTTTGATGGGAGGACCTCAGACAACTGGAGCCAAGAACCAAGAGCAAAGAACAAAGACTGTTTAGTGTTAATTGAAATTTTCTGCTTCTCTCAGATCTCTTACCTCATTCCTCTGACCTCCTACCTCAGTCCTCAGACTTCCTACCTCAGACCTCAGACCAGCTTCCCCACTACCTTAAACTTAGAAAATACCGTCTCCGTATGCGGGGCATCCTTCAGCTCATCTGTCAGGTCCTGCCCTGCCCAGTGTTCATAATGTTTACCGTTTTTCCATAATCGGCTTTCGGTGACATCATAAATTATACCTTTAAATGCCACCCATATCTGCGGTTTATCCTGTCCGTTTCGAAGTGCCAGGTAAGATTTGCTGTATTCCGGAAGCTTATTCATGAACTGCCTTTGCCCGATTACGGAAGTATTCGAAGAACATAATATTCAGCATTAGCATCGCCATCGAATAAAAATGATCTTCAAGTGGTATGGTTCCAACTCTAAATGCCATATTCTCGGCATCGTTATACATGACGATAGGAATGGAAGTAAGAATACCATTGACAATATAAAACGGAAGCAATGAAACCAGGTAGGCTAAATAAAATCGGCTGAGTAGGCTACTCTTTAAAATAAACTCGGCAAAGAGCAAAACTACTGCCAGCAATCCGAAGGTAATTAATGTATACACTCTGTCGTAATATAGCAACAACATCAGGACTGAGAATCCAAATAGAGCAGAATTAATATAGATAGAGTAGCGCTTTAAAAGGTCTTTCTTGACATAATAATTAAGACATTCATATATAAAAATACAAGCGAAAGGAACCGTAACAAAAAAAAGTATCTCCTCTAGTGGAAGATTGAGCATATAAACCCCAATAACGTAATCCGGATTAAAAGACCAAACTTCGTAAATAGTGAAAACATAATCCCATAAAAGGAATAAAAGACCGGTTATGAAAAGCCCAGGGAAAATAAACTTCCAGCTCTTAAAAAACTGTACCCGCTTATCAAATGATAGTACGATCGGAAAAAAAATGGTAAGAAAATTGATCAGCAGATAAGTAAATTTCATATTTAAAATTAAGTATTCTTATCAATTGGCACCTAATGAACGAGTAAAATTGTATACTAAAGGATATTTACTTCACGCTCAAGCTCAATTCCAAAAACTGAACTGACGCTCTCAATAATAGTAGAAGAGAAGCTTAAAATCTCATTTCCAGTAGCATCTCCGTGGTTAACTAGTACCAAGGCCTGGTTTTTCCAGGTACCCGTATTACCAACAACTTTACCTTTCCAACCACAATACTCAATCAGCCAACCTGCCGAAATTTTTACAAATCCTTCAGCTGCAGGAAAATGAACAATGCCTGGAAAACGGGGCTGTAACTGGATGAATTTTGAAACTGGAATCACTGGGTTCTTAAAAAAACTGCCTGCATTACCAATAGTACTGGGATCTGGCAATTTACTTACACGAATATGGGATATTACCTGGGATAACTCTTTGATATTGGGCTGATCAATACCGCGTTTTTGTAATTCTTCGGTGATAGCGCCATAACTAACATTTGGCTTAAATATTCCGGAAAGCTTAAAAGTAACCTCAGTGATAATAAATAAGCCTTTACCCGACGATTTAAATAGGCTATCGCGATAATTAAATTCGCAATCCTCTTTATTAAATATTTTGATTTTACCAGTTGAAATTTCAAATACCCGGCAGGAATGAAATACATCCTGAAGTTCAACCCCATAGGCTCCAATATTTTGCACTGGCGAGGCACCAACCGAACCCGGAATCAGACTCAGGTTTTCAATTCCTGCAAATTCATTGTCTACACAGTAATTAACCAAGTCGTTCCAAACCACACCTGCTCCAGCGGTGACAAGAATATCATCACCCTGAACTTCGGCTTTTAAGCCCTGAATTTTGATATGTATAACCAGCCCCCTAAAATCATTGGTAAACAGCACGTTACTGCCTCCACCAAGAACCAATCTTGGATAATTCTTTAGCTGCTCATTAGAAAACAATAATTTGAGATCATTTTCTTGCTCAATATCTACAAAGCTAGCCGCAAAGGCTTCTACTCCAAAAGTATTCAGTGATTTGAGCGAAAAATTTTCAAGAACCTGCATATCAATCAATGAGTAGATTTGGTAGATTGGTTAAAATATTTTTTGGATGCCAGAAGTAATCCAAATTCTTCGGCAGGGATTTTTTCTGTTGATTTATGATGAATTTTATGCGCCCTCCGTATTCCAAGTAAATAGCTATTATCCGTTTTAAAACTCTTGAACCTATTGTGGATGAACCAATCATGGAAAATAAAGTAAATTATTCCGTAAACTGTAATTCCAACACCGACCCAAAATTTAATATCCAGATCTATCCTTCCCATCCACATCAAATAAACAGAAATTCCGGCAAAAAGCAAGCTGAAAATATCGTTAAACTCAAACCA
>CAIJME010000070.1 GCA_903821625.1 uncultured Sphingobacteriales bacterium
AAACGGCGCTATCATTTGACTGCCAGGAAGCAATGAGTGCGGGCCGCTATTTTCGTCTACATCCGATAAGTATACGAAAATTTTTAAAAACTTTACCCGATCTTTATCGTAATGATATAAAAGCGCATCGTTGTCTAATTTTTCAATTTCCCTAGATTTGATTGGCCTGCTGCAAAATCCAGTGACAAAATCCAGTATTGGAACAGTTTTAAGAAATCTCTCAGATAGAGAGATTATTACTGAGTCCATCCAAAGATCAATTATATTTCGATTTTTGAGTAAATCATCCACAGGCAATATTACTCTTCCCTCAAACTCTTTTTCGACTTGATATGATAGGAGAATATTATTGATCATTTCCTCACCTAACAAGCAAGGAAAGATATAGTATCCGCTGCTTTCTAAGGCTGCCGCACCTTCCGATAGGATCTCCTCTCTAAATTTCTCAAAGTGTGTGGATTTAATATTTAATGGGCTTAACTCATACAACGGAGGAAATATCTTTGAGATGTTCTGGGAAATGAACTCATCTAATACCCCTCCATATCGGACGTAATGCTGGCGCATGAGTAAGTACTCGACTCTATTGCCTTCTTCATTTCGAAACAATTCATTTTGGAGATTATCTGCCGCAGCCAAAAATCTTTGACTTATTGTTGGATCAGCCTGAAATATATCGATCTCTGCTGCGCTCTTATAAAAGGCAGCTTCAATCATCCAGTTGTGCGAGATCGAAAAATTAGACTTTTTCAAACTAAAAACTAGAGAGTTTCTCCTATATTCCTCAGTGTAAGGGTACTTAGCGTCTACCGATATTTTAATATCTTCAATTAACATATCCGATTCTTTTATTATTTTTTTAATATCCTTCGTATTTTTTATTTTAAGTCCTTCACTTGGATTAAGCAAGCCGTTATCTTCGTAGAAAAACTCACTAAAATCCCATCCAATTGCCAACGTTGCCGAGTCTTTTGCCACCCGATTGATCTCGTTGATTGCTCGGATATGGTCAGTGCTGTATGCGAGCACCCAACCTAATATAATCACATCAAACATATTGCTATCAAAAGGCAGGTCGTGCATGTCGCCTGCTACATTAAATCCAGGCAATTCAATCAAATCAATTGAGTAAATATTTTCAGGTCGAATTCCGTATGAACGAGTCGCAAAAAGCTCATTCAAATTCCGAGCTCCTATGTGAAGCACCCGCGCCATCGATATAATACTTTTCGGAACAACACTAAATGCTTTATCTGTTAGCTCGGCGCCACGATCATAACCGGCCATGCCAATCAACCCTTTGATATTATGGCTTACAGTTTCAGACCTAGTCGTCGCTTGATTTAAAACTACATCTTTTTGTTCAAATAACTCCGAAACCACCTTTTCAGACATTTTAGATCTAATAATTGGCAATCTAAGAAAGCTATTCGAATTAGAAATAAAAAGTTCGCTTATTATTTCTTTTAAAAAAATTTGGTATTCGTCAATATTTCTCATAGTTTTCTTTGTACAAATCAATGATT
>CAIJME010000071.1 GCA_903821625.1 uncultured Sphingobacteriales bacterium
CCTCCCTTCAGTTTTTGAGGCCTTAAACAGTGCTAAAACAGACTTTGAAATTATTATAATAGATGACTGTTCAACAGATAGTTCTGTAGCCTTTCTAAAACAAAGCTATCCAACTATACGCTTGATTATTAGCGAGCAAAATCAGGGCTTTTCAATAACCTGCAATAAAGGAATTGCACGAGCTGAAAAAGATCTAATTTTACTTCTAAACACCGACATTGAGCTCAATACCAATTATTTTGAAACTCAATTTAAGTATTTTGATCTTCCGGATACTTTTGGGGTAATGAGTAAAATTATTGGAGCCCAAAATGGGGAGATCCAGGATACAGCCCGGTTTTTAAAATACTCCGGATTTAAAATCAAAGCCAATGATTTTTTTTACGTTGAGGATGAGAAATTTCTTACTCCAACTGCTTATTTATCAGGTGCAAATGCTTTAATAGATGCTAAAAAATTAAAAGAAATAGGAGGTTTTAATGAAATCTTTTCACCTTTTTATTGTGAAGATTTTGAGTTAGGTCTTAGAGCATGGCGCTTAGGCTGGAAATGTTATTATGACCCAAAATGTTATTGCATTCACGATCATTCATCCACAACCAAAAATTATCGTACTCAAAACTGGGTTAAAGCCATATTTTTTCGAAACAGACTATATGTACATGCCCTACATTTAAGCAGAACTAGATTGATTTTTTGGTTGATGCAAATAACCTTTGTTGATCTTCTTTTCATGTGGCTTGGATTAAAGTTTTATTTCTATAAAAGTTTCGGAATGTTTTTAAGCAATTTAAAGTACCTAGCGCATTCCCGTAAAAAGATGAAACAATTATTGACCCAGCATCAAGGCTCAATAAGCATTGATGAGGTGATCAATAAAATGGACAAGATGCTAGAGGGGCAAACAATCATTCAGGGTAGAAATTAGTCCTCCTTCAAAATGATTAACTTTACAGTACAATTTAATTTATGAAAACCTTTTTCCGACTTTTCTCTTTTGCATCACCGGTTCAGCGATTTGCCGTTCCATTTTTTATTACGTCGGTATTAGGTGTCATCTTCGGTCTACTCAATTTCACATTACTTATTCCTGTATTTGAGCTATTATTCGACCAAAGTGGTAAAATTGGAGTAAAGACACTAGCTGTAGCACCTACATTCGATTTTAGTCTGAGCTATTTCAAAGACCTATTTTATTTCTATTTTCAAAGCGTAATCAACACTTCGGGCAAAGTTGGAGCATTAAAAATGGTCAGTACTGCCATCGTCATTTCTGTAATTTTAAGTAACCTATTTAAATATATTTCGGCCAGGGTTATTGAAAATTTCAGGTTAATGATTGTAACCCGAATTCGAAGCAGTATTTTTAAAAAACTCACAGATATCGATATCCAGTATTTTAGCAGCCAACGCAAAGGAGATCTAATTTCTAGATTCATGACGGATGTTGTCACTATTCAAGACTCTATCATTCGCTCCGTACAAGTTATTCTACGTGAGCCTATAGCCATTATCCTAAATTTTGCTGTACTTTTTACCATATCGGCTAAACTCACCATTTTTGCACTCCTCCTTATTCCTGTCTCAGGTTTGCTTATTTCGCTGATTATGAAACGTTTAAAGAAGCATGCCGCTGCAGCCCAAGATTCTTTAGGGGTATTAGTGTCTAGTATTGATGAGGGACTTAATGGAGTTAAAATTATTAAATCGTTTAATGCTGAAAAGTATATCCAGGAAAAATTCAATGCCATCAATATGTGGACAAGTAAAATCCATAGAAGACTGGCAAGACGGGTACTTCTGGCTGCACCAGTATCAGAAATGATGGGAGTGATCACGGTTGCTGCACTACTTTACTATGGAGGTACTCTTATCCTTCAAGCGGGATCGGACCTAAGGGGTGCTGAATTTATTGGATACATCATTATTTTTTCACAAATTATTAATCCTGCAAAAGCTATCTCAGAAGCATTCGGAAATATCTCTCAGGGCATCTCTGCCGGTGAGCGTGTATTCCAGTTGCTGGATGCCCCAGAAAATATCAATGATAATCCAAATCCGATTTCAAAAACTTCATTCAATGAAGGTATCCAGTTGAAAAATGTCTCTTTCGCTTATGGAGACAAAGAAGTATTAAAAGAAATCAATTTTAAAATTTTAAAGGGAAGTACAGTTGCCTTGGTTGGCCCTTCGGGAGGAGGAAAAACTACACTAATGGACCTTCTGCCAAGATTTATGGACCCTTCTGCTGGTGAGATTTGCCTGGATGATATCAATATCAAAGAGATAAGTATGCATGATGTAAGAGCGCTAATGGGAATTGTAAATCAGGAATCCATTCTTTTCAATGATACTATTTACAATAATATTGCATTTGGAAGATCTTTTACACAAGAAGAGGTAGTCGAAGCAGCCAAAATTGCAAATGCGCATGAGTTCATTATTAAAACCTCTGATGCATATCAAACCAATATCGGCGATAGAGGGATGAAATTATCCGGCGGCCAAAAACAACGAATTTGTATTGCCAGAGCGGTGCTTGCTAATCCGCCAATTCTTTTGCTTGATGAAGCTACTTCAGCCCTGGATACCGAATCTGAAAAATTAGTTCAGAATGCATTGAAGAATTTAATGAGAAATCGTACGTCCATTGTGATAGCCCATCGCCTAAGCACGATTCAGGAGGCCGACCAGATTATAGTTCTTGAAGGAGGAAAAATTCAAGAAAAGGGGACACATAACGAACTAATCAGGGCTGATGGACTCTATAAGAAATTAATCGAAATGCAAACATTCAACGATTAAAAATGAATCATAAAGCACTGGTTTCGATAGCTTTATGTACATATAATGGGGAAGCCTATCTACGAGAGCAATTAGAATCAATTGTTAATCAAAGCTACTCACAACTTGAGCTTATTGCAATTGACGATTGTTCCACAGATAATACCCTTAGCATTCTGAAAGAATATGAAGCCAATTACCCATTCATCCAAGTTTTTGAAAATCCTGAAAATCTAGGGTATATCCGAAATTTTGAAAAAGCACTACGACTTTGTAGCGGTGAGTTCATTGCTCTATCCGATCAGGATGATATTTGGGATTTGCATAAAATAGAAAAACAGATTAAGGCAATTGGTAATCATTTAATGATTTATCATGATTCTGAATTCATTGACGAGAATGGACAATTATTAAATAAAAAAATGTCTGATATTATGAATTTATACCGTGGAGATCAGCCAGAAGCATTTTTGTTTTTTAATTGTATTTCTGGACACTCGGTATTCATGAAAAAGGCGCTGCGAGATGAACTATTACCCTTTCCGAATGCCTATTTTCACGATTGGTGGATGGGATACGTGGCCACTAATCTGGGGAGTATTGATTGCATTGATGAACCCCTTGTCAAATACCGGCAACATCAAACAGCAGATACAAATATTTTAAAACGAAAGCGAGATCATTCGAATAGAAATCAGCTCAGTGCATCTATGAAATATGAAAAAAAAATGCGGTGGTTAAAATCCTGTGCAGAATATTCAAAAAATAAAAATCCAAGATTCATTCAAAATTTATACTCCGAATTCATGAAAAATAAGACGGAATATTTTTCTTTTAGACTGGCTGGAATGATCTATACTAACCGCTCTGTACTATTCAATATCAATAAAAAGAGTTTAATTAGTAAATTAAATTTTAGTTTGAAAGAGCTATGGGGAGGAAAAATCAGGAGTATGTTTTCAGACTAATTCAGACACGCTTCTCTCGATAACAAAAAACATTGATTGCCATATCAAAGCTTTCGCAAATGAGCCGAGTATCTACAAAAGGTCTTTTTCTTGTAGCTGATTCCTTAATATAATAATGGAATCCAAGACTTTCAACCAGTTCAAGAAGCTCATGAAGAGTCTGCTTTGAATTCACATTATTATGGTATTCAAAAAAGATATGATCGGCATTCTGTAAATTTTTGCCACAGTATTTCAATACGGCATCTTCAGCGCCTTCAATATCAATTTTCAGAAAATCAACCTGATCGGTCAGGAAGTCTAAAAGTGGTACTGCCTCTATTGTTTTAGGATTCTGATGAGCATATTCATTGCCTATACGCCCTCCCATTCCGCCATCGGTATAAAAGGCTAGCGTTTCTGTTTTTGTCCAAACAGCCTTCTGATAAAGAGTCACATTTTTTAACTCAAATGTCTTAACATTCTCTTCCAAAATTGAAAATATTTCAGCATCCGGCTCAAATGCAATGATTTGATGATCAGGATAATTTAGTGAAAAATACAAGACACTAAGCCCCATATTGGCCCCGCAATCAAGAATAATCGAAGAGCCAGGAGTAGGTTTAAAACGATAAATTTCAGTTTCAAAAATTTCGATATACGACTCCGCAAAACTTGGTCCGTGGTGAAATTTAAAGGGCTTATCAAACACCTGTGCATAGCCCACAGTAAAGTGCTTAAAATCAGCAACACGGCCTAATTCGAGTTTAATATCACCCGCAAAAAACCTAGAAATAATACTTCTTTTAAGCCTTCTGAATTCTTTTCTTAAACCCACGAATAATAGAATAAATTGATTCTAAAAATATGATTAAAACAAAAAAAGCGATCAAAAGATCGCTTTTAATTATATCTATAAAAACTATAATTTTCTTTTCACTTCAACCTGTTCGTATGATTCTACGATATCACCAACCTCAATATTATTGAAATTCTGAATATTTAAACCACACTCATAGCCTGTAGCAACTTCTTTCACATCATCCTTGAATCGCTTCAATGAAGCTAACTCTCCGGTATAAACCACTACACCATCACGAATGATACGAACCTTACTATTCCTAGTAATCTTTCCATCTAATACCATACAACCTGCAATGGTACCCACTTTAGTGATTTTAAACACCTCACGAATTTCAACGTTTGAAGTAATTTTCTCTTCAAATTCAGGGTCAAGCATGCCTTCCATTGCAGCTTTAACTTCATTGATAGCATCGTAAATAATAGAATAAAGACGAATATCGATCTGTTCAGCTTCGGCCAATTTACGTGCACTTGCTGATGGACGAACCTGGAAACCGATGATGATCGCATCAGAAGCTGAAGCAAGCAAAACATCAGATTCAGAGATCTGACCAACTGATTTATGAATGATATTAACCTGAATCTGCTCAGTAGAAAGTTTCAATAATGAATCGGATAATGCTTCGATTGAACCATCCACATCACCCTTAACAATCACATTCAACTCTTTAAAGTTTCCGATCGCCAAACGACGTCCAATTTCATCAAGCGTAATATGTTTCTGGGTACGTAATCCCTGCTCACGTTGTAATTGTAATCTCTTATTTGCAACCTGGCGTGCTTCCACTTCACTTTCCATCACGTTAAATTTATCACCTGATGTAGGTGCACCCTGCATACCAAGCACCTGAACAGGAGTTGATGGTCCGGCATGGTCTAATTTAACGCCACGTTCATTATGTAAAGCTTTAACCTTACCGCTATATCCACCAGCAAGTATGGCATCACCCACCTTTAGTGTTCCAGACTGTATCAATACAGTAGTAACGATACCCCGACCTTTATCCAACGCTGCTTCGATAACAGTACCAACTGCACGTTTGTTAGGATTAGCCGTTAATTCAAGCATATCTGCCTCCAAACAAACTTTTTCAAGTAAGAGGTCGATACCCAGTCCCGTTTTACCGGAAATTTCCTGACTTTGATATTTTCCACCCCATTCTTCAACCAGAATATTCATGGCAGAAAGCTGCTCACGAATCTTATCAGCGTTAGAACCCGGCTTATCTACCTTACTAAAGGCAAATACAATAGGCACATTTGCAGCTTGTGCATGATTAATAGCTTCACGCGTTTGAGGCATCACACTATCATCCGCAGCAATTACAATAATCGCAATATCAGTAACATTTGCACCCCTTGCACGCATAGCCGTAAAGGCTTCATGACCAGGAGTATCTAAAAATGTTATTTTTCTTTCGTTTTCAAGGGTCACCTCATAAGCACCAATATGCTGAGTAATACCTCCTGCTTCGCCAGCAATCACGTTAGTTTTACGAACAAAGTCAAGTAAGGACGTTTTTCCATGATCCACGTGACCCATTACCGTTACAATCGGAGCTCTTGGTAACAGATCTTCCGGCTTGTCTTCTTCTCCGAATAATCCACTTTCTTCATCTTCAGGTTTTACAAATTCTACTTCAAAGCCAAACTCATCCGCTACAATGGTCAGGGTTTCAGCATCAAGCCTTTGATTGATAGAAACAAACATTCCTAAACTCATACAAGTTGAAATGACCTGAGTTACAGGTACATCAAGCATGAGTGCTAATTCATTTGCAGTAACAAATTCAGTTACCTTAATAGTTTTAGATTGTGCTTCAAGTTCTAATGCAGCATCTTCAGCTGTTTGAGCAACATCATCACGCTTTTGACGGCGTAATTTAGCACGCTGTGCAAATTTTCCTGATTTACCTGCTCCACTTAAGCGGGCAAGTGTTGCTTTGATCTGGTCTTGAATTTCTTTATCCGTAGGTTCAGCCTTTGGAGCATCCGGTGTACGCGCTTTGTTTCTAAAATCTGGACGAGGAGCTGATCCACCAGCACCAGGTGCTGGTCTGGTTCCTCTGAAATCTGGACGGCTTCCCTGATATCCAGCACCAGGTGCCGGACGAGGAGCTGATCCTGCCTGTCCCTGAGGAGCTTGTCCCGGCTGTCCGGGAGCATTATCTTTACGCTTGCGTTTGCGTTTATGATCGGCACCTGCAGCTGCAGACGATGAAGCGACAGGCTGACCACGACGTGGCTGTGCTATTGGCAATTCAATACGTCCAATTACATTAGGGCCAGATAAACGGTCTGCTTTAGCGCGTATAACTGGTGCATTAGGGTTTTCCTCTTGCGTATTTGGTTTATTTTCTTGTTTTTCCTGTACAGGCAGAGCTGCTGCTGGAGTAATGGGAACTGGAGTTGCAAGCACTTCCGGCTCAAGCTTTTTAGGAGCTTTTGGAGTTTCTGTAAGCTCATCAACCTTAGCTACTGTTTCAAGCTTTTCAGCTTGTACATCTACTGGTTCTTTTACTGAAACCGGCTCAGCAATTACTGGTGCCGGAGCAACTGGCTCAGGTATAACAACAGCTACCGGAGCAGGTTTTTCTGGCTCAGGGCTTATCTTTTCAGGACGGGTTTTTGAGTTAAGCTGATTTAAATCAATCTTACCTACCACTTTTACACCAGGCAAAGAACCTTCATCAGGTATAGATTCAGCAAGTGCAGCCTGATTTGGTTTCTCAACCACAGGAGCAGTAAAAGGATTTACATTCTTGATCAGAATTTCTTCTTGTTCAAATTCCTTTGAACGCTGTGGCTCAGACTTCTCAAGGGCTAAAGGGACATCATCGCGCCGAATCTTGCCTATCACAATTTGTTTGGCTTCCTCTTTTACAATCTTATCACCTTGATACTCCTTAAGAAGAACATCATACATCTCATCGGTGAGCTTAGTATTGGGTCTGGCTTCAACTTTGAAACCTTTTTTTCCTAAAAACTCAACCACTGTGGACAAACCAATATTCAGCTCCTTCGCAGTTTTAAGTAAATTTGTGCTTTTACCTTCTGACATTTATTATTTAACCTCGCTATTTTTGTATAAAAGTACGTTTTTTATATGTTATAAGTTTTAGGATTGGGCAATTTCTCTACCCAGAAAATTTTTCAAATATCCCAAATAAATAACTTATTCGAATTCTGACTTCAGAATCTCAATTACATCCTTCACTGTTGTTTCTTCCAAATCGGTACGTTTTACCAATTCATCTGCATTCAATGCCAGAATTGATTTTGCTGTATCCAGTCCAACACGCTTGAATTCATCAATAATCCAGCCTTCAATTTCATCTGAGAATTCCTCAATATCCACATCCTCATCATCTTCAATTGCTTCACGGTATACATCGATCTCAAATCCTGTCAGCTTTCCGGCTAACTTGATATTGTGTCCACCACGGCCAATAGCCAGGGAAACCTGATCTGGTTTCAAATATACTGCAGCTCTTTTTTCTTCTTCGTCTAATTTGATACTGGTGATCTTAGCCGGACTTAAAGCTCTTTGAATATACAATGAAATATTATTTGTGAAATTGATCACATCAATATTTTCATTCTTCAGTTCACGAACAATACCATGAATACGCGACCCTTTCATTCCCACACAAGCTCCTACCGGATCAATTCTGTCATCATAAGATTCTACCGCAACTTTTGCTCTCTCACCTGGTTCACGCACAATCTTTTTAATGGTAATTAGGCCATCAAAAATTTCAGGAACTTCCATTTCGAACAAACGCTGTAAGAATTCTGGTGCAGTACGTGAAATAATAATCTTAGGGTTGCCATTTAACATTTCTACCTTTTCGATTATTGCACGCACAGAATCACCTTTTTTGAAATAATCTGCCGGGATCTGCTCAGTTTTAGGTAATAAAAGCTCATTGCCTTCATCATCAAGCACTAGTGTTTCTTTTTTCCAAACCTGATAAACTTCACCGGAAACAATTTCGCCAACACGATCTTTATATTTTTTAAATATTTCGTCTTTTTCAAGTTCAAGAATTTTTGAAACAAGGGTCTGACGGGCAGCAAGTATTGCTCTGCGACCAAAACTTTCAAGCGTGATCTGTTCGATAAAATCATCGCCAACTTCTAGATCGGCGTCAAAAGTTTTTACTTCTGCCAGCTCAATCTCCAGATCATCATCTTCAGAAAACCCATCCTCCATTACGGTTCGGGTACGCCAGATCTCCAAATCACCATTATCTGGGTTGACAATCACATCACAATTTTCGTCGGTACCGTACCGTTTACGTAGCATACTGCGAAAAACCTCTTCTAAAACACTAATAACCGTTGGACGGTCAATATTCTTGAAGTCTTTGAACTCCTGGAATGAATCGATTAAATTAATATTGCTCATTTTTTATTGAATTTGTCCCATTTGTACAGGACGTTATTTAAAACTCACTAAAACTATACTTTCTACTATATCTTGAAAAGGGATCAAGCATTCTATCATTTCTGCTTTTTTTCCTTTTTCTTTCACACTTTTCTGAATGGTAATGCCCGATTCCTCAGCATTGATCAATTTGCCTTCTATCGTATTACCATCCAATAATTTGATTTTCAAGGAGCGATTGATATTTTTCTGAAATTGCCTAAATGATTTTAGCGGAGTATCAATACCCGGAGAAGAAACTTCAAGCCTGTAAGCCTGTTCAATTGTATTTTCTTCTTCAAGATGAAAACCCACATGCCGACTAATTGCAACGCAATCACTAATTGCAACACCATTATCGCCATCTACCAAAATAGACAAGATTCCGCTTCCATGCATCTGCACATCAACCCAAAACAAATCTGGACGATCAGCGATTTTCTCTTCAACTAATTCAATAACCCTTTTCTCTATATTCATTATCGACCTTTTTTGATCCCATTAAAAAAATGGGAAGGTAAAAAAAGAGCCCCGATAACGTCGGGGCTCTTCTCAGATCGATGCAAATATAAAAAAACTATCCGGCATTGCAAATACCTGGTTTCAATACATTTATATTATTTACCTGAACTGAATTTAAATTCAATAAAGTCGCCAGTAGTGAATAGTTTTCTGGTGGTAATAATGTCTTCAGGTTTCCTGAGCAGAATTTTAGTATAACACCTTGCAAAATAAGAGACACCAGGTTTAAATTCTATTGTTGGCTTAAATCTGATCATTTTGTCAGCGATGGTATAAGTTCCTTTCAAAGCGGATTGAAAATCTCTTAGTTCCTGATCGGAAGTATCTTTATAAATTGCAAAAAAATTAATCCATTCCGTATTCTTCAATGAATCAGACCTCAATTCTTCGATCATATACAAGGGTACTTTAGATAGTATCACTTCTGTACTATCATCAGAAAGACCGATTTTCAATTCGCTACTTACCTTGTTTATTGGTATTTCCTGCCTACAGGAATTAAATAAAAGGAAAAAAAATGTGAAAATATAAAACAGATTGTTCAATTTCATTGTTTATTACAGGTTAAAAAAATGAATTATGAGACTAATCATTGAGATATTATTAATGGGAGCTGCAGTTGCAATTGCAGCATACCTCCTTCCAGGTGTTACGGTTGAAAATTTCTGGTCTGCAATTGTAGCGGGCAGTCTCATTGCATTAGCCAATGCTACAATCGGCATGATTCTTCGTATTCTGACTTTCCCTATCAATTTTTTGACGCTCGGACTAATGTCATTTATTATTACGGTGTTAATGGTATTATTAGTTGATCAATTAATGGCTGATTTCAATACGCAGGGCTTTTTCTCTGCCTTGTTATTTGCTGCTGTACTTGCACTTATTCAAATGGTTTTTTCTGCTTTCCGCTCAGAAAAAGCTGTTTAAATTTTAATTGGATCCAATCGCTGTTTTTAGCATTAGAAATTGGATTTCTTTATTTTTTGGATGCATCATTAGTTGCCTTTTTCACAGCAAGTGATTTATCCTTGGCTGTAATTGCAAAAACAGTGCGATTATCCATTGATCGAAAATATTTCCCAAGAATTTCAACTGCCGAAGCTCTTACTTGTGAATTGCCATCTTTCAGAGCCAATTCCTTTATTTGTTCATATACTGACGTCCTTTCTTGGTTCGAAAGGTATTCCATTACTATTAAAGCGGTATTACGAATTACCCAGTTTTTATCTTTAAAAGCCGTAATCAATGTCTTTTTTGAAAGGCTCTCCTCTTTTTTCTGCAGGAGCATGATTACCGCCTCTAGTCTATCCATAAATAGCGGTGCGTGCTCGTATTGAAATATATATTGCTGCAAGGTTTTAACTTCTGATTTTTCAGCTAAAATATATTTTTCAGCATCAACATTGACCAGATCTGGAAGTGCCGCTACAGGAAAAATAAAGGATTGCTTTTGCTTATCCAGAACAATCTCCTTTCGTTCTACCTTTCCATTAAAATAAATATCAATAGCTAAAGGAATACGATAAAGCGGAGTTTTTGACAGGTCCTGATTTTGCCTGATTGTTACAGAAACCTCTTTCCTTTCAGGATCAAAGGCGTTCTGTATGTCTAACACAGGGTGACCTGACGACAGAAACCATTGATTAAAAAACCAATTCATGTCAGTACCTGTTACCTCTTCAAAAACAAGTCTCAAATCATGAATTTCAGCAGATTTATAGGCATTACGGGTAAGATATAAATTAAGTGCTTTAAAAAAGGCCGCATCTCCAACAGTCTTTCGCAGCATGTGTATGATTCTTCCACCTTTCTGATAGCTAATCTCATCAAACATGTGTTCCCGATCAGCGTAATCAAAACGTATAACATCCACATTATCTTTACTCTTATTGCCAATATAAATCGACATATCCTGAAATCCCTTAAAATCAGCCTGGTCACGCCCATTTTTAAATTCATCCCATAAATATTCAGCATAGGTAGCAAATGACTCATTCAAAGGAAGATTTGCCCAGGATTCTGCAGTTACCAAATCTCCAAACCAATGATGAAAAAGCTCATGAGAGATGATATCATCCTGATTTTGATCAATATATTGACCTTCAGACATATTTAATCCTTCATAAAAAACTGTAGCGCTGGTATTTTCCATGGCTCCGCTTACAAAATCTCTAACAACAATTTGCGAATATTTATCCCATGGATAATCAACCCCTAGTTTCACAGAGAAAAACTCCATCATTTGGGGAGTGTTTCCAAAAACAAGCTTAGCTGTTGAGGCGTATGCCGGTTCGGTATAATAATTTACCTCCTTATTGCGCCATTTATCTTTGGTAATGGTAAAATTACCAACAGCCAGCATGGTCAGATAGGTTGAATGCACCTGCTCTTGTCTCCAGCTATCTGTACGAGTACCATCACCATTCAAAGTTGAAAATTCTAGGGTGCCATTTGAAAGGCTTACAAAGTCATTAGGAACTGTGATATTTAGTTCCTGCGTCATTTTTTCTTGAGTGTCATTTATGGTTGGGAACCAGTTTGAATTGCATTCAGTTTCACCCTGAGTCCAGATCTGTTTAGGTTTATTCTTTTCTTTTCCGTCTAGATTGATGAAATACATTCCACGGTCGCCAGACGACGATATATCTTCACCGATCTTCAACTTATTTGGCATGGCCACATAATCTATAAAAACCGTATAATTCTGATCGTTGTTATACACTTTATCAAGAGTTATTGAGAGTATTTTGCCATCATAGGTATACAGAAGAGGCTTTTTATCGTAACTATTAACCAAAGAAACATTGTTGATACGAAAACCATTGGCGTTGAGTAGCAACTGGTCTGTAGCATAAAAATATGGTTTTGCTTGAATGGTAGCCTTTCCATGAACATAAGCACTGTCCCAGTCAAAGCTGAGGTCAAGTCTGGTATTTATCAGATCAGTTTTTCTGGTATAGCTGCCACGATAGATTGTAGCACCTGGCTTATTTTCACTTACCGTTACCGGATCTAGACTCACCATTTTGGGTGTAGAACAGGAAAGTAGAAAAAATGCTGCTATTAGGGGGCAGCATAGTAGTAATTTATAGTTCATCTTTATTTTTCTGACAGCAAATCATCTATTGTTTGTTCGAACTCTTTAACAAAATCAGCATAATGACTTCCGGTGCCAGGTCCGCTAAAACCGGTATGGATCTTTCTGATTTTGCCATTTTTATCAATGATCATCAGGGTTGGAAATGCCATAAATTGCTTGAGCATTGGTAAACTTTTAGAAACCTCAATTTTATCTTTCGTAAATCCTGTGACCAACATATCATAAGGCACTGAAAATCTGTCCCGCAACCTAGCTATATTTTTTCTAGAACGTTCAAAATCTTTGGTACGTTCATAGGCCAGTGCAACAATTTCAACTCCTTTTTCCTGATATTTTTTATGAAAGCTGGTTAGGTATGCTGTTTCATCCATGCAATTAGGACACCATGATCCAAAAAACTGGACAAGCACGATCTTATTCTTAAACTTCTGGTCAGAAAGAGATACTTTTTTCCCATCAAGCCCCGGAAATGAAAAATCGATTTTATCATAACCAGGTTTAAGATCGGTTATTGAATAGGCATCAGGAAGAATTGCCTTATCATCTTTATTCGCGGTCCAGGTTTCAACAGAAGATAGTCCAGAATAGAATTTGCCTTCCGTAATAGTGCTATCATTCAAAAGCTTACCTGTGAAAAGATAAGCATGACTTCCGTCAAAACAGGATAGATATAATGTATGATCAGAAACTGTTCCTTCAAGAAATCGGTAATCGCCGGTTGTGGTTAAAAATGTTCCGAAAACACGGCCATTTTCCTGGGTAAATTCACCAACTGAGGCATAACTACTTTGGTTATTCAAGGTATTGAATGTAACTGACCAGCGCCCAGATATATCGGCATTGGAAGTAGTATTATCTTTGAAAAAACGCCAAGATTCGCCTTTTTGGGCATTAAACTGCATAACTTCGTCACTATCACCAAAATGCTTTATCCATTGTCCGCTAAGTGTTTCATTTTTTAGCACTGCTCTGATCTCTGAATCAAAAAGTGGCATCTGAATGATTACGGAATCGGATAGTGTTGAAATTTCATTGACTCTAAATCGTTCTTTTCCATTGATAATATCCAGTAATTTCTGTTCGGCAGAATCGGTTATTTCAAAATTAAAGGGAATCTCTTCGCCAGATTGTGTTTTAAGGGTGGCTCGCCATATTCCTGTTTGTAATGAACCGTCAGAGGTGCCCGTACAGGATACAATTAGGATTATAAGTAAACCTACAAGTGTTAAATTGAAAAAATATTTCATAGTTGAATGTACTGGATTATTTTAAAATCTCACGTGCAATAATCATACGTTGAATCTCTGATGTTCCTTCATATATCTGAGTGATCTTGGCATCGCGCATAAGTCGTTCTACATGATACTCTTTAACGAAACCATATCCACCATGAATTTGAACAGCTTCAACGGTAGTTCTCATTGCTACGTCAGAAGCAAAAAGTTTGGCCATTGAACTTGCCAGTGCATAGGGCAGTCCCTGATCTTTTAACCAAGCAGCTTTAAGGCAAAGCATTCGTGCAGCTTCTATTTCAGTTGCCATGTCTGCGAGCTTAAACTGTATGGCCTGATGAGCTGCAATAGGTTTGCCAAAGGTTTTGCGTTCTTTTGAATAAGCCAATGCCAATTCGTATGCCCCAGAAGCAATACCCAATGCTTGAGAGGCAATACCTATTCGCCCCCCATCAAGAGTTTTCATTGCAAAAGTGAAGCCAAAACCTTCTTCACCAATTCGATTTTCTTTAGGAACCTTTACATCTGTAAACATTAGGGAATGGGTATCAGACCCACGAATACCAAGTTTATTTTCCTTAGGCCCAACACTGAAGCCTTCCATTCCTTTTTCAACAATAAATACATTGATACCCTTATGTCGGAGAGCTGAATTAGTTTGAGCGATAACCAGATAAGTAGACGCATTTCCTCCATTTGTGATCCAGTTTTTTGTCCCGTTCAAGAGGTAGTGATCACCCATATCTACTGCTGTGGTATGCTGAGAGGTAGCATCCGAACCTGCTTCGGGCTCGGAAAGACAAAATGCACCGATAATTTCGCCAGCGGCTAATGGCTTCAAATATTTTTCCTTTTGAAATTCAGAACCATAATTTTCAAGTCCAAAGCAAACAAGGGAGTTATTAACAGAAACAACTACAGAAGTAGATGCGTCAATTTTTGAGAGTTCCTCCATGGCAAGAACATAAGAAATGGTATCCATTCCTGAGCCATTATATTTTGGATCAACCATCATCCCAAGAAAGCCCAACTCTCCTAGTTTTTTGATCTGTTCATAAGGGAATTTTTGATGTTCATCTCTCTCAATTACTCCTGGTTTCAACTCAGTATTGGCAAAATCTCTGGCAGCCTGTTGTATCATCAGGTGCTCTTCAGATAGTTCAAAATACATGGCAATTGGTTTAGTTTTTCAAAAATAGTGTTTCAAGAGGACATCCTGAATGCAGATAGCATATATTATTAAAATGGATGATACTATTACTGCCGAATCAGAAGAAGGTTAAGAGAGTGATCTTATCTTTTTTTCTATGCTAGTAGTGGAATAACCTGAGAGGTATTCAATGGTTTGAACATCGCCACCATATCCTAAAACAAGATCTGATCCAACGATCTGATCAACTGAATAGTCAGCACCTTTAACCAAAACATCAGGCCTGATCTGGGCTATTAATTCAAGAGGAGTAGGATCATCAAACAGGATAACAGCATCTACAAAGGAGAGCGAGGCAAGCATAATTGATCGTGAATATTGATCAATAATTGGCCTTCCTGGGCCCTTGAGAGCCGATGTTGAGGCATCTGAATTGAGTCCAATAACTAATTTATTGCCCAAATCAGCAGCCTTTGATAGATAGTCGATATGACCAAGGTGAAGCAAATCAAAACAGCCATTTGTAAATACAATTTTCTTTTCAAGTAGACGCCAAGTATTCAGGTTGGCGCGAAGCTCTTCTATATGAAAGACCTTTCCTTTAATGATTTCCAGCTTCCTCATTTCCAATCTTTTTTGGTGAATTAATAAAAAGCAAAATTAAGCTTATTGAACCAGTAATTAGAATAATTAATGTTTGAGAGGAGTGTAGTAAAAGCGCAAATGCTAGCCCCTCACTCCTTTCAATCCCATAAATGGTCAGCCCTTCGGAAACCATCCAGTGAAATGCTCCAATACCGCCCTGCACCGGGGCAATCATAGCAAGACTACTAAAAACCAATGTTGAAAGTGCCACCAGTGGCCCTAATCCGGTGGTAGCTTTTAGTGCAAAAAAGCATAAGTAAATCGATATTCCATACATCAGCCAGATTAAAATTGAACAGGCAATGAACCCACCCTTATTGCCCATTGACTTTATTGAAAAGATTCCACTTTTAATATCCAAATAGAATTTATGGATTTGAGCCCAGATACCTAATTTCTCTCTTTTTTTAAAGCTATAGAACAATACGAACATTAAGATCAGCATACAGGACGCAAAAACCAATAGAGTTAAATGACCTTCACTTCCAGTTAACTTGATCAAGAGGTGACTGTAAAGGAAATCTGAAAGTAAACCAAACTGAAGTACGATTGCCAAAAATATAATGAACCCAAGCATCAGGAGATCTATCAGTCGTTCAGCTACCACGGTTCCAATCAGTTTAACAATAGGAATTTGATCTGTTTTGTTAATCACTCCGCAACGTGAAACTTCGCCCATCCTTGGAAAGGCAAGATTAGCTAGATATCCAATGAGCACAGCATAAAAGGTATTAATCAATGTAGGAGTGCCATGCCCAAGTGAGCTAATCATCATTCTCCAGCGATATGCCCTGATTAGATGAGCAAGATAAGCAAAGAATACAGAAGCAAAAACCCAAGCATATTCAGCTTTCCGTAAATCTTCAAGCAGCAAATTCAGATCCTGTTCTTTGAAGGCAAAGTATAAAAGTACTATGCCAGTTAATAATAGTATAAGATATTTAAAGCCTTTAGCTATAACCTGTTTCAAAAATTATATTCTTATTTAAGTATCATATTATCAATAATACGGATTGAACCTACTTTTGCCGCAACTAAGGCAATCAAGCTAGTGGGACGTTTTGATGAAGTGGCTTCAAATGAATTTGCGTTAAAAATCTCAAAATACTCAACTTCTATACCCGGAGCAGATTTCAAGAAAGATTCTGCTTCTTTTTTAATCTGAGGAATAGCTTTGGTTTGAAAGTGTTCTTTTGCTTTAATTAGCACTTTAGATAAAGCAAGTGCATTCTTTCTGTCGTCGGGCGATAAATAAATGTTTCTGGAGCTCATTGCCAATCCGTCATTTTCACGGATAATAGGGCAAAGCACAAGCTTTATCTTTAAAAATAGCTTTTTGATCATGTAAGAGATCACCATAAACTGTTGGTAATCTTTTTGTCCAAAAAAAGCATACTGCGGATTTATGGTATCAAATAATTTTTTAACAATCTGGGTAACACCTTGGTAATGTCCTGGCCTAATCTTTCCTTCAAGGATTTTGTCAAGATTACCAAGCTCAATATTCCATTGCTCGGCACCAGTATACATTTCATCAACATCAGGGATAAAAAGTACATGACAATTAACTTTTTCTAACTTTCTGATATCATCCTCAACCGGCCGAGGATAGTTTTCAAGATCTTTTTTATCGTTAAATTGAGTAGGATTCACAAAAATACTACAAACAATAACATCAGCTTTTTGTCTGGCAAGTTGAATCATAGATAAATGGCCTGCATGTAAGGCCCCCATAGTTGGAACAAATCCTATGGATTTACCTGATGATCTTAATTCATTCAAATAATTATGAACCGCTTGTCTGCTGTTAAAGATTTTCAAAATATAATCTGTTTTTACTAAGGTCAAAAATGGTTAAATACTTCGCGAGTACCAAAACGATTTGCGTAATTCATTGATATTTCATAAGATAATGCTTATCTTTGCTCTTCTAATTTTTTTACAACCCCAAATTAACCAAATCGGAGATGGCAAAAACCAAGATTCTTTTTATTACGCATGAGATGTCGCCTTTCCTAGAATTAAGCAAAATTTCTGAGATTACACGGCACCTTCCACAGGCAATGCAAGACAAAGGATTCGAAATACGTATCCTGATGCCCCGCTTTGGAAATATAAACGAACGTCGTAACAGACTTCATGAAGTAATTCGACTTTCGGGCATGAACATTATCATTAACGACAATGATAATCCTCTAATAATCAAGGTTGCTTCAATCCCTTCGGCTCGTATGCAGGTTTATTTCCTTGATAATGAGGAATATTTTCAAAGAAAACATGTCTTTGCAGATAATGGCAATAAGTTTTATGAAGATAATGACGAACGTACCATATTCTTTTGTAAGGGCGCTCTTGAAACAGTCAAAAAATTAGGCTGGTCTCCAGAGATTGTTCATTGCCATGGCTGGATGAGTGCATTAGTACCTGCTTATTTAAAAACCATATATAAAGACGATCCAACTTTCAAAAATTCTAAAGTTGTTTACTCTGTTTATGATGATCATTTCCAGAACTCATTAAATTCTGATTTTGCAAAAAAGGCAATTATGAATGGAATGAATGCTGAACATACTCAAATGTATTCAGAGGCTACTAACACCGCTCTGAACCTCGGTGCAATTTCGTATTCAGATGCAGTTGTTTATGCTAGTGAGAACATCAATGAGGAAGTGTTAAAGTTTGTTAAAAAAGGCAATAAACCAACCCTGGAGTTCAATTCTACTTCAGATTACGAAAATTATTACAACCTTTACGAAGAAATAGTTAGCGAAGAGCTTATTTCATTAGTGTAAAAGTAAATAAGCGAATGACCTGAACCACTGACAGGATTATGATTAATCTGGAGTGAATGAATAGTAGAGTCATGGTCCCTTTAAAAAAAAATGTAATACAGATGAAATTATACAAACTAGACTTATTAACGCTGTTGATAAGTCTTTTTATTTTAAGCGGCTGTCAGGAAACAGAAACAATTGGGCTTGATGTTGACCCTGCAACAGAGATTAAAGGAAATTTAATAGATACCATTACAGTTATTTCATCAACTGTAACTGAAGATACCATCATTACCAATACCCTAGAACAGTATCCCCTTGGATATCTGAATGACCCAACAATGGGTAAAACTACAGCAAACATTGCATTATCTCTGACACTTGACCCTCCGGGACTTACATTTGGTACAAACCCTGTTTTAGATTCAGCGGTATTAGTTTTATATTATGGTAAGGAATTTCATGGCGATAGCACCTCAAAATTCAAGGTTGAAGTTCATCAACTAAATGAGGCGTTAACGGAATCAACTCCGTATTATAATACAAAGCCAGTAACCTATTCTAGTTCTATTCTTGGTAGTAAATCTTTAAGATTCAATATAAAGGATAGTGTGAGAGTAACTGAATTGGTTTCTGGAAAACCAGATGTGCAAAAAGCAAAAGCACCTCATATTCGTATTGCCTTAGATCCAAACTTCGTTACCAATAACATTGTGAAGGCCCCAACAACAGTTCTAGCTAGCGATTCAGAACTAAATAAATCAATAAAAGGACTTTATCTCACAGTTAACAAAGCTCAAACCACTGGTGCCGGGGGAATAACATTTTTAAATCTAACAGACTCAAGCCGACTAGAAGTTTACTTTAAAAGTGAAAATGGTGCATTGATTGATACCACACTTCACAAATTTCCAATTAAGAATAGTGCAGCACCGGTAATTGCTGACTTTAAGCATGATTATACTGGCACAAATATTCAAACCCAGCTAAGTAACCCAAACACCAAATTTGACTTAACTTATGTTCAGGGGCTAGCCGGACTTCGTACACGAATTCGCTTTCCATATCTTGATAAGTTAAAAAGTCTTGGTAATATCACCATCAATAAGGCCGAGCTTGTTGTGTCAGTTGTAGGTGGGATGGACAAATTCGAGCCTGCACAAAGATTATTACTTTACCAAAACGACATTGCAAGCCAAAGGCAATTTGTTCCAGACTTTAGCACTAATCCTGTATTTTCAATGACTGACTTTGATTTTGGTGGTTATTACGACAAAACAAATAAGCGATATAAGTTTGTGATTACAACCTATATTCAAGATATCTTAAAAGGCAAGTTAAAGCAATACGATACATTCATTGCTCCAATCAGCTTGAATTTTAATCGTCAACAAGGTCCTGTTTCGTCAGGAACAACAGCTACCAGTGCTGTTATTGGCAGCGGTAAGGCTGGTGTTAGTTATAAAATGAAGCTGAATATCATTTATAGCAAGATCAATTAAATTAATTTACCAGCGTCCTAAATTCATTTTTCTAAATCAGTCGTTTAGTATTATTATAACATGTGAGGCATTTTGGGTCATTGGCTTATGCGAAGCCTGGCCTATTGTTATTTGTCAATCATCAGCATAAATTGGATAAAATATTTCTAAATTTTAGCGTGTTTCCATCATTAACCCTTAAAAAAATGTCATGGAGCAGAAGCCAAAACAATCTACAGCGAAATCATTAAAGAGAACTGTCGTTAGATAAAGAGACTCTTTTCATCAGAACAAAAGATAGCAATCGTAAATTTTTTAAAGAAAAAATCTTACATTTAAACAAGTACATTGTCCACTTTCTTTGACGATATACATTAGTTTAAAAGTATTTTATGAAAAATGTTATTTTATTTTTTGCGGTACTATTCATTTTAACCGCATGCTCAAGTGTTAAGAAAGTAAACAGTAATAAATGGATAAGCCTCTGGGATGGCAAAACATTGAACGAATGGAAATTCAGTGAAAAACCAGGTACGTTCTCTGTAGTTGATGGGAGCATCATGGTATTCGGTCCACGTTCACACCTCTATTATGTGGGGCCTGTGGCTAATGCCAATTTTAAGAACTTTGAGTTTGAGGCAAAGGTAATGACCACTAAAGGGTCTAATTCGGGAATCTATTTTCATACCGAGTATCAAGATCAAAATTTCCCTGACAAAGGATTTGAAGTGCAGGTGAATAATTCTCATACCGACTGGAAAAAGACAGCCGGATTATATGATATCTTAGACACCAGGGACGTTTTTGTTAAAGATGATGAATGGTTTACAGAAACTATTATTGTTCAAGGGAAACGCATCATTACTAAGATAAACGGTAAAATTATAACAGATTATACGGAACCTGAAGCTTACGTCCCACTTAAAAATCACCTAAACAGAAAAATTGCTACCGGAACATTTGCACTCCAAGGTCATGATCCAAAGAGCAAGGTGTTTTTTAAAGACATAAAGGTGAGAATATTACCAGA
Organism: uncultured Sphingobacteriales bacterium; assembly: GCA_903821625.1. Lineage (GTDB taxonomy): Bacteria > Bacteroidota > Bacteroidia > Sphingobacteriales > Sphingobacteriaceae > Daejeonella. The sequence continues at coordinate 20,959 of CAIJME010000071.1, forward strand.
CTAGGGTGTCTGTTCATGCTGACTATTAAAACAGCCTAGACCTTTAGATATTCCTAATTATCATATTTTTACAAGGGGATATGTGCGATACATTTACATCGTGTTATTTGAAAATTAAAGCAATTTTTCAAAATTATAAAGATTGTGGTGAATACCCTTCCGTTCAATATGATGTAAGGATATTCACCGTTATTGCCATAACGAAAGGGCAACCTAATAAACAGTATTGTTGCCCTATTCAGAAATTGAATCATTTCATTTATAAATGGAATGGGTTAATCGACAATTCGCTCAAATAAGCAATTAAATAGGCTGAACGCATCTATATCTAATATATACTTATGAAACCTGTAGTACAAATTTCGCTTGATTTAACAAATATTGACGAGGCACTTGAAACTGCCGCATTGGCCATGAGGGCTGGAGTTGACTGGCTGGAAGCAGGCACACCGCTAATTCTGGCAGAAGGGCTACATGGCGTGAGAGCATTGCGTAAAGCCTTTCCTAATGTGCCTATTGTTGCAGACCTTAAAACAATGGATGGGGGATATCTTGAAGCAGAAATGATGGCTAAAGCCGGAGCAACACATGTGGTGGTTATGGCAAGAGCCCATGCTGAAACTATTAAGTGTGTAGTGAATGCGGGC
>CAIJME010000072.1 GCA_903821625.1 uncultured Sphingobacteriales bacterium
ATCTGAATACTTTTTGATGACCCGGCTGCAATAATTTTATTCCCTTTAACTAGTACTGAACCATTTGAAATGGCTTGGCCACCATTTCCGTCAATCAGAAGCACATCCACTATGGCTATCGTTCTGGTACCTTGGGGCAATTCAGCCTCGTTAAGTGATTTGATACGCTTTTGTATAGGTTTTTGTGCAAAAAGTGTACTTACTTGAAATATAAATACAAAAAGCAGGGTGAGAAGGCGATTCATAATGATCAATTTTGTGATTTATCTTTCCGAAAAATAGAGATAATAAAAGGCATATTTATGTTTTTGTAATCTGTTTTATGGATTTGAATGTAATGACCTTAGTTTGTAATCGCGAAATTAGCTCTTAAGCTAAATTATCATTTGACCTGGGTATTATTTCTAAAATCGCTAGTTAATAACTGATAAGTGATTGCAAACCAGATGAGTACGCATGGAAGCGCCTTTAATGAATACGGTTTAATAAATTCATTCCGGATAAATTTGGGAAATAAATCTGAAGGCGAAAAACTGGTTAAGGCCATGGCAAAAACAAAAAGAACTACTTGCCAGGTTTGAAAGGGTCTTTTTTGCGTTACAAACCAAATGGCTACCCCGGTAAAAGCAATAATGTATGTTGGAGATTCAGAACTTGTACTAAAAATAACTGTAAATATTAGGGTACTTGACAATAGTAATAACCTAAATACCGGTTCTTTATATTGTTTGATGCGTAAATAAGGAAGGGCAAATAAAATAACACCAGCTCCCAAAAATGGCCAGTTTGGAATAGAATTATTTCCTGATATTCTTCGTACCATTCCCATCAAACAAATATCCTGGTCAGTAATTAATGTGGTATTCATCCTATTTTTTTCTGTAATGGCCACAAACCAATCTTTATAAGTTTGAAGGATATAAGCAGGTGATGAAAATAACATGGGAATTGAAAATGCAACAGCGCTCCAAAAAATTAGACCGGATATGAGCATTAATTTATTTTTTGAGAATAGAAAGAAAGCTAATCCAACTATCCCATAAAGCTTGATGAATGTGCCTAAGACAATCATTAAGGCTGCCCAAAAATCCTTTTTTTGATCGATGAAGGTATAGGTAAGCAAAATAATTGCTGTCATGGATGGGTTAAACTGGGAGCTGAGAATGGAGGTTAGGTTTTCATGCGCCGCAATTAGTAAAATTGCCAAGGTTGCGCCAGAAGACAAGGGCAATTTCCTTATTGCATACAAGAGGATAAACGAGTTAAAAAAAGTCCATAGGGTATGACCCAGCCAGTTTGGAAGTATCGCAAAAGGGGCAATCAGAACACCAAAAATTGGTCCGTATAAATTATAATGCTGAAAATTTTCAGGCTGTGGTAAAAATAGATTCTTTTGATCTAGGAGACTGAAAAATGTGAATTTGAAAATAAGGAAGTTGTTATAGTTGCCGTTCTTTAAGATTTTTATCAGTGCTATCGCGCTGATTAGGTACCATAATGAAAAAATATAAACCTTCTTATTAAAAATTGTTTCAGTAAAAAAAGTGCTTATAGACTTCAGCATTATGAATTATTTTTTGACAACGAAACAAATATGGATACGCCAAATGGTAGATTAAATAGCTTGAGCAAGCTTAATTCCCAACTAAATATGCGGTATAATATGCGGCTGATTAAACCATCGTAAGTATGCAGCGTGGCGTCTGAACCTGCTCCTTTTCTGATGATCTTATCAGGTATCAATTTACTCAGCAATCTAAAAATAGCTATGGGTATAAATAATATCGTATTAAAGAAAGTGGCTCTTACGGGATGTAAATCTGATTTTTTAACTAATTCTTTTAAACTTTTAAGCGTATATCGTCTAAAATGATGGTTCACTATATCATGGTGGCTCCACAAAAATAGATAGGCAGGTACAGTCAGTACAATTTGGCCATCTCTTTTACAAACCCTTTTCATTTCATGAACACCTGATAAATCATCTTCAACATGTTCAATCACATCAAAAGCACAAACAAGATCAAACTCTTCATCTTTGAATGGAAGGTCTAAGATAGAACCATGGATGATAGTCAAATTAAACTGTTCGTTGGCATAATTGCAGCAATCCTGATCATACTCCAGCGAGGTGACTGTCCCAAACTTGGAGAGTAATTCACTAGTTTTTCCAGTGGCTGCACCAATGTTTAAAATAGTTAAGGGTTTATTTTCCTTATTCTGGATACTTGCTGAAATTAGTCTGCTTATGATTTTTCCTCTTACTTTGAACCACCAGTGTTGACGTTCTAATGTTGCATATTCTTTGTAATAATTAATGTCCATGCGGGTATTTCTTCTGGCGGGTAGTCAACAATTAGATGAAGTTCAAATAAATGCTAATAAAAAGCCTTTTATTTAGTAAAATTCAAAAGGTTTAAATGCAACGTAAATATTACAATAATAAGTTTAAATCAAAAATCTAAAACAAATTATGGCTTGCTTAATTTACACGAGTATGAATAAAGGCTGAGGGTTTATTTGCCTGTTTAATGTTTTTCCGTTTCTAACGTATTAACCTTTTTCCTTTTTTTGAAGTAATAATAAACGGGTACTCCGCTAAGAACCAGTATAATTCCAACCATAGACTGCTTAGGCTGAACCCAAATAGTATTGAATGTTAAGGCGATGGAGAAAAGTAATAATACCATTGGGACTAATGGATATCCAATAACTTTAACCTGAATCTTTCCCATTCTTTTTAACCTTAAAACTGCAAAAGCTAAAAATCCATAAAGTACAAAATTCAGAAAAATAACCATATTGGTGAGCATATCAAATGATCCTGAAATAAGCATAATGCAGCCAATAACCATCATATACCTTAATGATATATGGGGAGTTCTGAATCTAGCATGTACTTTTTGTAAATGGCTAAACAGATATCCTTGCTGCGCCATGCGGTAAAACTTGCGAGGCGAAGTAACGATAGTACTGTTCAGGGCTCCAAATACACAGATAACAAGCAACACAATTAGCAGGATTTTACCAAAATTTCCCAATAAAGTTTCAGCTACAATGAATGCTCCGATTTCATTTGAATGAATGGCCCTGATCTGCTCCAGGCTAAGCACATTAAAATAGCTATAATTAAGAAGCGTGTAGATTAATGCTACAATTGATAAGCCAATGGTTAGTGCTAATGGCAAATTCCGCCTAGGATTAACTATCTCGCCCGAGATGTTTGTGGCAGTTTCCCAGCCATTATAAGCCCAAAAAGCACTTAACATAGCTGCAAAAAAAGCGCTAAAGAATAACATTCCTTCCGGTACTTTTATTGTACTTGTTAAGGTGCTGCTGATTTCTGCCACTTGGCCTGAATAGGCTAATCCTACACTAATAAGAACGGATATTCCTAAAATTTTTGCCGAAGTTATAATAGAGTTGAATACCCCGCTTTCGCGTGACCCTAACGTATTAATACCTGTAAGGATAATAATTACGGAAATACCAACTAGTTTTACACCTGAATTTGCGAAAGGAAAAATGAAGCCACCAATAGAAAGATCTTTCCATTGATCCAATGGATTGGCAAGAGGTATGAATGAATTAATGATTTCGCCGAATAGGAAAGCCAAAGCCGCAGTGGCTGCGGGACTAATAATTATAAAATCTGCCCAGCCAGAAATAAAGGCTAGAAAATCTCCATAGGATAATCGGAAGTATTCATATAAGCCACCTGACTCCTCGGTAAGTGAAGCTAAGGCACTAACTGTAAATGCTGCAAATAAACTAATCACTCCGGCAAGAATCCATGCCATCAAGATTGCAGTCTCACCCAAGCCGGTTTGAGACATTGGAACTATTTTTTTAAACACCCCACTTCCTATAACTATGCCCACTACCATTAATGTGCTCGCAAAAAGTCCCAATGTTCTTTTTAGTGATGCTTCTGGTTTTATTTGATCATTCATGGTAGTTTATTGATATTTTAAGAGTGATGTCTTGCTTTTCATGTCTTAGCAATTGCAAGATAATAAGCTATATGTATATTA
>CAIJME010000073.1 GCA_903821625.1 uncultured Sphingobacteriales bacterium
GGGAAAATCAATATAACTCCAATTTCCATATTAAACCTAAATCAAAACAAAAAAGAAGAATCTCTTTCTTTTGAAGGCCAAAAGAAACAAAAGCATCGTCCTGAATTTCAAAAGAATATTCTTTAAAACAATCCTTTTAATCAAAAATTAAATGCTTTTTTTCGATTCAAACGCGATAATTATTTTTTTGCAAAAATGTCTATAAAAAAAATCGACTAAGTTTGGTTTAACCCATTCCTCTTTCTAATTTAGTAGCCGATGGACAATTTCATAGTATCAGCAAGAAAGTACAGACCAGCAACGTTTCAAACTGTTGTGGGTCAGCTACATATAACTGGCACCTTAAAAAACGCCATCAAAAACAATCAGCTAGCGCAAGCATTTCTTTTCTGCGGGCCACGAGGAGTTGGAAAAACTACCTGTGCACGAATACTCGCAAAAACAATAAACTGCGAGAGTTTAAGCGCCGATGCCGAAGCATGCGGAGTGTGTCATTCCTGTATTTCATTTCAAAATGGTAACTCTTTCAATATCCATGAACTGGATGCGGCATCTAATAATTCAGTTGAAGATATCCGAAGCCTGATTGAACAAGTTCGAATACCCCCTCAGGCTGGGCGATACAAGATCTATATCATTGATGAGGTTCACATGCTTTCGCAAGCAGCATTCAATGCTTTTTTAAAAACACTAGAAGAACCTCCTAATTATGCGATCTTCATCCTGGCCACAACAGAAAAGCATAAAATATTACCAACCATCCTATCCAGGTGTCAGATCTTTGATTTTAACCGAATCAGGGTAGAAGATATAGCTAAACACCTGGCAGAAATTGCTCATAAAGAAGGAATAGCATACGATGAAGACGGCTTACATCTGATTGCCCAAAAAGCCGATGGTGGCCTTCGCGATGCCTTATCCATGTTCGATCAAATCGTCAGTTTTTCAAGTAAAAATGTCAACTACAAATCTGTTATTGACAATCTGAACATTCTGGATTATGATTACTATTTTAAATTGACAGACGCTATCCTATCTGAAGATGTAGCCAATGCACTCCTGCTTTTTGATGAGATATTAAGTAATGGGTTTGATGGAAACCACTTCATAACTGGTCTTGCATCACATTTCAGAAATTTACTGGTTTGCAAAGATGCCTCTACCTTAAAATTACTGGAAGTGAGCGAAGGCATACGACAGAAATATACTATTCAATCGCAGTTAGCTCCCCTGTCCTTTTTAATATCAGCATTGAACATCAGTAATCAATGTGATCTTAATTATAAAACAAGTAAAAATCAGAGGCTACAGGTTGAGCTTACACTCATTAAACTCTGCCATATACCTGCTGCTGTCAATCTTTCAACAGCAGGAATTCCGGCCATGCAGGACGGTCAAGTAAAAAAAAAACTTAATCCAGTAGAGGAGCCCCTCATTTCTGAGGTCACATTACCTATTCAAGAAACAAGCATTCCCATTCCGGCAATAGTTTCTGAACCTATCACACGAGAATCAGTTGTTGAAGAACCAGCAGTTTCTCCTAGCCCAGAAGCGATGGTTGAAGAAACAGCAGTTAAAATCACGATCCCAAAGCTTTCATCCGGCACAAACAGTCCATTGATTCCAAATTTGAATGATTTGGAAGCAAACTATTCCAAAAAAGAAGAAATTCAGACAGCGGTTATGATGGGTGAAAGCAAATTGGAATTTAGTTCTGATTCCATGCTTAAATTTTGGAATGCCTACGCAGAAAAAATCAAAAAAGAGGGTAAAATAAACATATTCACAATCATGACAGCCAATCCTCCTGTCTTACTTGATAATTTTCTTATTGAACTACTGATAGAAAACAAGATACAGGAAGATCTGCTCAGTTCAGAAAAAGTTGAGCTCCTAAATTATCTTCGCGTAGAAATGAAAAACTTCAGCATAGATTTTCAAACCAAGTATATGGAGCAGACTCAAAAGAAACGTCTTTACACATCATCAGACAAATATCAGCACATGCTGGAAAAAAATCCAAACCTAGAAGAGTTTAAACGCAGGTTCAATCTAGATCTGGATTATTGATCAGTTAAAAAGGTTTAAACCCGTGTCAAGACTCACATTTTTGTCTTATTCATGGAGTGCATTCGGCTTAGTTTCATCAAAATCTGAGAGAGTACCCTGACTATCATTAACCCTATTATTCTAAGGTTCATGATGAACATAATCTTGATACTTTGGGGTTTCGTTTCCATTTTTATGTAACAAATTATAAAATAACTGAAATATCAAGGCCCTCAGATTTTCAGGTGTATTCAAAATTCCTATCTTTGGGAAAATTCCAAAAACCTCATTAATAAGTATATGTCAATACAAAAAATTAAAGTTGCAAATCCGGTAGTTGAATTAGACGGCGATGAAATGACCAGAATTATCTGGAAGTTTATTAAGGATAAACTGATCACTCCATATCTTGAGCTGGATATCAAATATTACGATCTTGGAATGGAATACCGGGATGAAACCAATGACCAGGTTACTATTGATGCAGCAAAATGCAATCAAACAATATGGGGTTGGTATCAAATGTGCTACGATCACTCCAGATGAAGCTCGTGTCGAAGAGTTCAAACTGAAGCAAATGTGGAAATCACCCAATGGAACGATCCGGAATATTCTGGATGGAACTGTTTTTCGTGAGCCTATTGTGATGAGCAATGTTCCGCGTTTAGTACCTAACTGGACTGCTCCGATCTGTATCGGTCGTCATGCTTTTGGCGATCAGTATCGTGCAACCGATTTTGTTACCAAGGGAAAAGGAAAATTAACCATCACATTCAGTCCAGAAGATGGTGGTGATGTTCAGTCGTTTGAAGTTTACAATTTCAAAAGTGATGGTGTAGCTCTTGCGATGTACAATACCGATGAAAGTATCTTCGGTTTTGCACGTGCGTGTTTCAATCAGGCCTTAGCAAAAGGCTGGCCTTTATATCTTTCTACAAAAAATACAATTCTAAAAAAATACGATGGACGCTTCAAAGATATCTTTGAAGAAGTATACCAAAATGAGTTCAAAGGCAAATTTGTTGCTGCAGGAATTACTTATGAGCATCGTTTAATTGATGATATGGTTGCTTCAGCTTTAAAATGGAATGGAAATTTTGTTTGGGCTTGTAAAAACTATGACGGCGATGTTCAGTCTGACACTGTTGCACAAGGTTTCGGTTCTTTAGGATTGATGACCTCTGTTTTAATTACTCCGGATGGTGGCACGATGGAAGCCGAAGCAGCTCACGGTACAGTAACCCGTCATTATCGTGATCATCAGGCGGGAAAACCAACTTCTACCAACCCAATTGCTTCGATCTTTGCATGGACAAGAGGTTTAGAATTTCGTGGTAAACTAGATAATAATCAGGCATTAATTGATTTTTGCCATGCTTTAGAGCAGGTTTGTATCGAAACTGTAGAAAGCGGAAAAATGACCAAAGATCTTGCTGTTTGTATCCATGGAAACAAAGTAAGTCATGGCGATCATTATCTCTACACAGAAGAATTCCTCGATGCAATTGACCA
>CAIJME010000074.1 GCA_903821625.1 uncultured Sphingobacteriales bacterium
ATATTATTAATAATTACTATTCATCTTTCCTAATTTCTAAAAATGCATAAGCAAACTTCATAATTTACCACACTCTGACCATCTACATGTAAGAATATTCAATAAAGCCCTATCTTTGCAAATAATTTAAAAGGACGCTTACTAGTGGTCTAAAAATTTCAATGAGCAAAAGAGGTAGAGTATTGGTTGCCATGAGTGGCGGAGTAGACAGTTCGGTAGCAGCAGTAATGCTTCATGAACAGGGCTATGAGGTGATCGGGCTAACCATGAAAACCTGGGACTATGCATCTTCGGGGGGCTCTTCCAAAGAAACCGGATGTTGCAGTCTGGATAGCATCAATGATGCCCGTGCATTGGCTGTTGCGTATGGATTTCCACATTATATTCTCGACATCAGAAGCGAATTTGGTGATTTTGTAATCGATAACTTCGTTGATGAATATTTATCAGGCAGAACCCCTAACCCCTGTGTTTTATGCAATACCCATATCAAATGGGAAGCCTTACTTAAACGTGCTGATAAACTTGATTGTGAATTTATAGCTACCGGACATTATGCTAATATTCGTGTTCAGGATAGTGGCCGCTATGTAATTTCTAAAGGGAAAGATGAACATAAAGATCAATCTTATGTGCTATGGGGTGTTTCTCAAGAAAACCTGGCACGTACCCGTTTTCCACTAGGAAGCTTCGCGAAATCTGAAATCAGACAAATGGCTAAAGATATGGGCCAGCTTGAACTAGCCAATAAATCTGAAAGTTATGAAATCTGCTTTGTGCCAGATAATGATTATAGATCTTTTTTAAGGAATAAAGTAGATGATTTGGACGAACGTATCGGCCCGGGAAACTTTATGCTTAGCGATGGCAGTATTGCCGGGAAACATCAGGGATACCCATTCTATACTATCGGGCAGCGTAAAGGATTAGGCCTTGCGTTTGGACACCCAATGTTCGTAACTAGAATTCTACCTGAAAGCAATACGGTTATGTTAGGCACCATCGAAGAGCTTGAAAAATCAGAAGCGATGGTTAGAAATATCAATCTGGTAAAATATGAAAGTATATCTGAGCCTATGGATGCAATAACCAAGATCCGATATAAAGATGCAGGTGCTATGAGTACTCTTGTGCAGGATGGAGATACCATTAAAATAAATTTCCATCATTCGGTGTCAGGTATTGCTCCTGGACAATCAGCTGTGTTTTATGAAGGCAACGATCTCCTTGGCGGTGGTTTTCTGGTATAAAATTTTACCATTATTAGCGTAAACGAATTCCATTCTCTCTTGAATTTTGTTCTATTTTAGCATGTATTCTGCGATTTTGCTTATGACTAATTTGTCATTCCCTTTAATAATACCTTTATTTGCATTATATCATTGAACTGAATGGCTAAAAATTTACTTATTGTTGAGTCGCCGGCTAAGGCGAAAACAATTGAAGGGTACCTTGGAAAAGATTTTCTTGTTAAATCAAGCTATGGTCATATTCGTGACTTGATCAAGACCGACGATGCCATTGATGTAAGCCATAATTTTGAACAACGTTATGAAGTTCCAGCCGATAAAAAGGCTGTTGTCAATGAATTAAAAAGATTAGCTAAGGATGCAGAAATGGTATGGCTTGCATCGGATGAGGACCGTGAAGGAGAAGCCATTTCATGGCACCTTTTTGAAACATTAGGCTTGAAAGAAGATCAAACCAAGCGTATTGTTTTCCATGAGATCACCAAAACTGCTATTCTCAAAGCCATTGAATCACCAAGAAAAATAGATTATAATTTAGTTTATGCTCAACAAGCCCGTCGTGTTTTAGATCGTCTGGTAGGATTTGAGTTATCGCCGGTACTTTGGAAAAAAGTAAAACCTTCCCTTTCTGCCGGACGTGTACAATCGGTTGCCGTTCGTTTGATTGTTGACAGAGAGCGCGAAGTAAATAAATTTACAGCTACAGCTGCATTCAAAGTCGTAGCACTATTTTTTACCGATAAACAAAAGGAAATATTCAGAGCCGAACTACCCGAACGTTTTGAAAAGGCACCTGAAGCAGAAAATTTCCTAAAGGATTGCATAAATGCAGTTTATACTGTACAAAGCCTCGAAACTAGACCCACAAAAAGAAGTCCGTCGGCTCCATTTACCACTTCAACCCTGCAGCAGGAAGCCAGCAGAAAGTTGGGCTTTTCAGTTGCAAGAACTATGCAAGTGGCGCAAAAACTATACGAAAGCGGAAAAATCACCTATATGCGTACCGATTCCGTAAACTTATCGGATACTGCATTAAATGCTGCTGCTGCAGAGATAAAATCGGCTTATGGAGAAAAATATCATCAGTTAAGAAAATATAAAACCAAATCGGCTGGTGCTCAAGAAGCTCACGAAGCCATTCGTCCTACTTATTTTGACCAGCATACCACCAGTGGCGACTCATCAGAACAAAGATTATATGATCTGATATGGAAACGTTCCATTGCTTCACAAATGTCTGAGGCCAATTTTGAAAAAACTACGGCTAAGATTAGTATTTCTTCGCGGAGCGAGGAGTTTGTTGCAAATGGTGAAGTGATGAAGTTCGATGGTTTCCTAAAGGTATATATGGAGTCAACCGACGATGAAGACACGGAGATCAATCTGGATGAAGATAATGACAACTCCATCTTACCTCCATTAGCCAAAGGCCAGATACTCAATTTACGTGAAATGAACGCCACAGAGCGATATTCACGACCTCCTGCACGTTACACGGAAGCTAGCCTTGTTAAAAAGCTTGAAGAGCTTGGTATTGGTCGTCCATCAACCTATGCTCCAACAATTTCAACTATACAGAATCGTGGATATGTTGTCAAAGAAGATCGCGAAGGAAAAAAACGATTATTTCAGTCGATCAGCCTGAAAGATGGTCAAATCAACGCAACAAAAAAGACAGAAAATACTGGAGCAGAAAAAAATAAACTTTTTCCAACTGACATTGGTGCAGTAGTGAATGATTTCTTGGTTGAACACTTTAATGGCATCGTAGATTTTAATTTTACGGCAAAAGTTGAAAAAGAATTTGATGAGATTGCGCAGGGATTAAAAAACTGGACCGAAATGCTCCGGACCTTCTACAATCCCTTCCATTTAGAAGTTGAAACTACTTTACAAAATGCTAACCGTGCAAGTGGTGAACGTGAATTAGGTCATGATCCTGAAAGTGGTAAAAAAATATCTGTTCGCATAGGCCGCTATGGTCCCTTTGTACAAATTGGCGATTCAGCAGAGCACGAGGAAGACGAAAAACCGAGGTATGCAAGTCTGCGTTCCGGGCAAATGATTGAAAGCATCTCTTTACAAGAAGCGCTCGATCTTTTTAAACTTCCTTTTCAATTAGAAGCCTATCAGGAAAAAGAGTTGAGTGTTGGTGTTGGACGCTTTGGCCCTTATATTAAATGGGGTGAAAGTTTCATTTCATTGCCAAAGGGTGAAGATCCTTTAGCAGTTAATTTAGATCGTGCGGTAGAGCTTATCAATGAAAAAAACCTGGCAGATGCTCCTATTGCACATTTCCAGGAATTGCCTGTGACTAAAGGAAAAGGACGTTTCGGACCATTCATTAAATGGAATAACCTCTATATTAATGTTCCCGTACGATTCAATTTTGATACTTTGGGGCAAGCTGAAATAGATGAACTAATTAGTAAAAAAATTGAGAAAGAAGCCAATCGTTTTATCCAAGAATGGCCAACTGAAAAAATTGCTATTGAAAACGGCAGATGGGGACCTTTTATTCGTTTTCAAAAAGAAATGCTAAAACTCGGCCGAAATCCGATTACAAATGACAAATATACAGCTGAAGATCTTTCCCTACTTAGTCTTGAAACAGTAAAAAAACTAATTACAGAGCAAGTTCCTGATGCGTTTACCGTAAAAGCTAAAAAGACGGTCAAAAAAGCTCCTGCAAAGAAAAAACCAGCTAAACGTCTTGTTAAAAATTAGTATAGTCACGCTGATTTTTTCAAATCTTTGCTTTTTTATTAAACCTATAAATGGTTTAATAACAATTATATTCTAATGAAAAAAGATCTTCCTGAAAATATAGTCGAAAATATAGCCATTGCCATCGTCATGGAATCAGCCACACCCGAAGCAAAACTTTGGAAAGTGTATTTAATCAACTTGAAGAATGATGCTATTGAAACTGTTCTGGTAAGTTCTAAGGGTTATGGAGAAAAAAATGGCGAGAATATTAAAACCTCTATTCTGCGACATTCAATAGGCAATGTTCCTGCAAAATCATTTGCAGAGATAGAACTTATAGATGAACAGGTGTTTGGATTAACCAATGAATATTGGTTAAGTTATTACATCGGCAGTCAAATCTTTGATAAAAAATTTATTTTTGTCCCAGAAAGTATCGTTGATTCTAATATGACCCGGGTACCCCTATTAAACAAAGCGGGCGTAATGATTGGATAAATTAATAAATGAACTAGGCTGACCGTTTACTCAATAAAATAGTGAATTACAGAGGAATAGTGTAGCTTAACATTTATGAAAGCAATATCTCTATGCTAGAAAACATTGATCTGCAGCAGGTTCTGGTACTCGACATAGAAACTGTTCCGCAATATCCATCATTTGAAGAACTGCCCGCAGATTTCCAGGAGTTATGGGAGCAAAAAACCAGATTTCAGCGTAAAGATGGCGAAAGCCCTTCCGATTTTTATGCTCGTGGTGGAATATTAGCAGAATTTGGAAAGATCATCTGTATTTCTGTAGGGATCTTTTCAAAAAAAACAAAAAACATATCACTTCGTGTTAAATCGTTTTATGGGGATGAAGAAAAAGTTGTTCTACAATCATTTATAGCCTTATTAAAAACCCAAGCAAATTCTCTTATTCTATGTGCTCACAATGGAAAAGAATTTGATTTCCCCTATCTATGTCGCAGAATCCTGATCAATGAATTGCCCATACCCGTTCAGTTAAACCTTCATGGTAAAAAACCATGGGAAATCATGCATCTCGATACCATGGACCTATGGAAATTCGGAGATTTCAAAAACTATACTTCTCTTAAACTTTTGGCCGCAGTATTCAATATACCTAGTCCGAAAGATGACATCGATGGGAGTATGGTGAATGGGGTTTACTGGAAAGAGAATGATTTGGAAAGAATTCGAACCTATTGTGAAAAAGATGTCATCACAACAGCCCGGATTTTACTTCGCTTTAAGTCGCTCCCAATACTTTCTGATGAAGATATCACCCTAGTTAAATAACAAGCACCGTAATCAAAGCGGTTATAGTTATGTTATCAAATGATTAGGCAGGCTTTTATTTACGGCGAAGCCTTATCTTTGAAAAAATTAGTGAAAAATGTCAAAAAAAAAATCAAATAGCTTTAATCTGGTTTTAACCAAACTCATTACAGATGTGTTTGAAAAATCAGGTAATAAGCCTCAAAATTATAAACAAGTTGCATCCAAACTTAACCTGCATGATGATGAATCAAGGGGTTTAATCCTGGAAATATTAAAAGAAGAAACAAAAAAAGGAATTCTAAACGAACCTGAAAAAGGTAAATTCATACTCAAACAATTAAAAACTTTTGTGACCGGAAAGGTGGATATGACCTCCGATGGTTCAGCATATATTGTAAGTGAAGATGAGTTTGAAGAAGATATATATGTAGCTCCTCGTAAACTGCGTAATGCCCTGAATGGGGATATTGTCAAGGTTTATGTCTATGCAAAAAACAAAGGACGTAAAAAAGATGGCGAAGTAGTTGAGATCCTGCAGCGGGCAAAAATGGATTTTACAGGAATTGTAAATCTGTCCGATCGTTTTGCATTCTTCATACCTGACGACCGTAAAATGCTACATGATATCTTCATTCCTATTGATAGCCTAAAAGGAGCAAAAGATAAAGACAAAGCCATTGCAAGAATCGTTGATTGGCCTGAAGATGCAAAAAATCCAATTGGAGAAATAACGCATGTTCTAGGAAAACAAGGTGAGAATAATGCGGAGATGAACGCCATTTTAGCTGATTATGGATTCCCCCTTGCCTTTCCAGATGAGGTAGAAAAACAGGCAGAAGCCATTGAGGAAACCATCCTTGCCGAAGAAATAGCCAAAAGAAGGGATTTTCGTAAGATATTAACCTTTACCATAGATCCTGCTGATGCAAAAGACTTTGACGATGCCATCTCATTCAGAAAGCTGGATAATGGAAATATTGAGGTTGGTGTCCATATCGCTGATGTATCACATTATGTAAAACAAGGTACTGCACTTGATAAAGAAGCTTTTGAGCGTGGCACCTCAGTTTATCTTGTTGATAGAGTAATTCCTATGCTTCCTGAGCGACTTTCAAATGGATTGTGTTCATTGAGGCCTAATGAAGATAAACTTTGTTTCTCAGCAGTATTTGAGCTTGATCAAGAGGCCAATGTTGTTGAGCAATGGTTTGGAAAAACCATTATACATTCAGATACACGATTTAGTTATGAAGATGCTCAGGAAATTCTTGAAAATAAAACAGGAAAACATAGCGAAGAGCTTTTAAAACTAAACGAATTAGCCTATATTTTAAGAGAACGTAAATTCAAACATGGTGCAATAAGTTTTGAAAGTGTTGAAGTAAAATTCAATCTGGATGAGCATGGAAAACCTTTGGGAGTATACGCCAAAGAACGTAAAGACGCACATAAGCTCATTGAAGATTATATGTTGCTGGCAAACAAGAAAGTAGCAGAATTTATTGCTAAAAAAGGCAAAGGCAAGCAAAAATTAACCTTTGTGTACCGTTCGCACGATTCTCCAAAAGAAGATGCACTCTTAAGCTTTTCACAGTTCGCTCTTAAATTTGGTTATAAGATTGATATAAGCTCAGGCCGTGAAACAGCAAAATCACTAAATTTCTTAATGGCAGATGTTGAAGGCAAAAAAGAGCAGAATGTGCTTACAAAATTGGCTATCAGATCAATGGCTAAGGCAGTTTATACGACTAAAAAACATAGCCACTATGGGCTTGCATTTGATTATTACACCCACTTTACCTCTCCTATTCGCCGTTATCCGGATGTGATGGTTCATCGTCTTTTAGAACTTTATCTTGCCGGAGGAAAATCAGTTAGTGAAGATGAATATGAAAAGTTCTCCATGCATTCTTCACAGATGGAAAAGAAAGCTGCGGATGCTGAACGTGCTTCTGTAAAGTATAAACAAGCTGAATTCCTGCAGAATAATGTTGGAATGAAATATATCGGTATCATATCTGGTTTGACAGAATGGGGTATGTATGTTGAAATTATTGAAAACAAGTGCGAAGGCATGATACGCCTTCGAGATCTGAATGATGATTTTTATGTGCTCGATGAAAAGAATTACTGCATCATTGGTCAACGAAGAAAAAAGAAGTACCAGCTTGGCGATGAAGTGACAATTATTGTTAAAAAAGTTGATTTGGCAAAGCGTCAGATAGATTTTAGCTTGGTTCGAGATTAATTATAATTAATAAATTAGTATAATCCTCTTGATACAAGCGGCTCTCAAAAGGGAGCTTAGATTAAAGATTTTTACTAATTTTGCCTCAAATTCTATTTTTCATAAATGCATTCAATAGAACAACTTCAGCACCTGGTTAATAAGGCAATTGCCGACACAAAATATACCGAACAACCTGCGGAACTTTATGAACCCATCAGCTACCTGATGCAATTAGGTGGCAAACGCATGCGACCGGTATTGGTTCTGATAGCTACGGAGATGTTTGATGGAAATGTACTAAAAGCATTAGATGCTGCAATTGGTATCGAGCTATTCCATAATTTCACGCTTATGCATGATGATATCATGGATAAGGCGCCGCTTCGAAGAGGTAAACCGACTGTTCATGCCAAATGGAATGAAAGTGCGGCTATTTTATCTGGAGATGTGATGTTCGTAGAGGCCTATAAACTCATGATTAAAGTAGAGGATAGCATTTTAAGAGAAGTACTCGCTATTTTCAGTGATACTGCTTCAGGTGTGTGTCAGGGGCAACAGGCAGACATGAATTTTGAAAAGAGAGATGAGGTAAGCCTTGCTGAATACCTTGAAATGATCCGTCAAAAAACGGCAGTTTTACTTGCAGGAAGTATGCAGATTGGGGCTCTTATTGGTGGAGCCGTACCAGATCAGGCAAATTTATTATACGAATTTGGCGAAAACCTTGGGCTTGCTTTCCAATTGCAGGATGATATTCTGGATGTATATGGAAATCCTGAAAAATTCGGAAAACAAGTTGGAGGAGATATCCTCTCTAATAAAAAGACCTTTATGCTAATTAAAGCAAAGGAGCTTGCAACAGGGAATACCAAATCTGAGATTGACCAATGGTTAAATAGATCTGATGACCCATTCGCTAAAGTTGAAGCCATTACATCTATTTACAACTTGCTGGAGGTTAGAAAACTAGCAGAAATAGAAATGGAAGAATATGTCAATAAAGCGCTCAGAGCCTTGGAACTGATTTCCGTGGATCGATCCAAAAAAGACCTCTTAAGGGGATTTGCAGAGCAATTGCTAATCAGAGAGAATTAAAAAAAGCCCTGATTCTCATCAGGGCTCTTGTATTTATAAAATTTGAGTATTTAGATTATTATGCTTCTTCAGTTGGAGCAGCATTCTCATCAGAAGCAGCCTTTTTCGCAGCTGGTTTAGCAGCAGCTTTCTTAGGAGCTGGCTTTGCAGCAACTTCAACAACTTCAACAGCTTCTACAGCTTCTACAATTGCAACTGCTTTTGGAGCAGTAACTTTTTTAGCCTTTACAGGAGCAGCATCTTCTACTACTACCTCTCTTGGAATGATAGAAACATAAGATTTATCATCAGATTTTTTTCTGAAAAATACAGTACCATCAATTAAAGCAAAAAGAGTATGGTCTTTACCAATTCCAACGTGCTTATCAGGATGGTGTTTTGTACCGCGCTGACGGACGATAATGTTTCCTGCAATTGCAGCCTGACCACCGAAGATCTTAATACCTAAACGCTTGCTATGTGACTCGCGACCGTTTCTGGAACTACCGGCTCCTTTTTTATGTGCCATTTTATTTTATATTTTATGAACTGACAATCATCAATTCAGGATTTTAAACTTGATAACTTATAACTTATAACCTAAAACTTACAACTTACAACTTATAACTTAATATTAGTAATCTCTATTTTAGTGAACTGCTGACGGTGTCCGTTTTTCTCTTGTTTTATTACTACCTCATGGTTATGAAGGACA
>CAIJME010000075.1 GCA_903821625.1 uncultured Sphingobacteriales bacterium
AGTTTCTGTTGGCTTTATGGGCGCTGCATTTCTTCTTTTATTGCAGCCTGTGGGAATAAATTATTTATCAATTAGTCTAATCATTATGACTTTTCTACTGCTGGTTTTTACCAGAATTAAAACACCAATATTAATTTTGGCAGGTGTTTTACTAGGTTTGTTTATTTAATAAAAACACGCACTCAAAAATTAAAAGGGTGTTTCCCCATCGATATCGTCCATTCTGGATGGACGAATAATGAAGTTATTAGGCTTCTCAAAGTCTTGTGAAGGTGAAATTCCAGCAAATGGATTAGGGTTATTTCCTGACGGACTACTGAAATCTTCTTCAAGATCTACGAATTTTACAAATTTTCCAATAAATCGAAGTGGAACTGTACCTGTTTCACCGTTTCTGTGCTTGGCAATAATTACTTCACCTATTCCAATGGTAGAACGTCCATTTTCATCCTCTGTAAGCCCATAATATTCAGGGCGATATAGGAATAAAACCATATCCGCATCCTGCTCAATAGAGCCAGATTCCCTAAGATCAGAAAGCATTGGCTTTTTACTACCACCAGGGCGGTTTTCTACTGCCCGACTTAATTGGGAAAGTGCTATAACGGGTACATTTAATTCTTTAGCAACTGATTTTAAGGCTCTGGATATACTACCTATCTCTTGTTCACGGTTACCACTTTTGCCATCACTTTTACCGTGCATGAGTTGAAGGTAATCGATAATGATCATTTGAATATCGTATTGCGCTTTTAAACGCCTGCATTTAGCTCTGAATTCAAATATATTTAAGGCTGGAGTATCATCGATAAATAAGGGAGCCTCCGTTAGTTTGCCTATCTTAGAATGAAGCTGCTGCCATTCCCATTCTGCCAGATGACCTTTTCTAATTTTTTCTTGTTCTATTTCTGTTTCACCCGAAATTAAACGATTAACAAGTTGTACAGATGACATTTCTAAAGAAAAAAAGACGACAGGTTTATTAAATTGTACTGCAGCATTTCTTGCACAACTGAGTACAAATGCGGTTTTACCCATGGCAGGTCTTGCCGCAATAATAACAAGATCTGATGGCTGCCACCCTGAGGTAATTCTGTCAAGAGCAGTAAATCCGGATGCTACTCCAGTCAGTCCATCAACTTTATCTTTTATTTTTTCCAGATTCTCTAATGATTCACGAATAATCTCATCCATTTTTCGGGAATCTCTTCGAAGATTATTTTGAGCAATGTCAAAAAGATTTTTTTCTGCATGATCAAGAAGATCGAAAATGTCAGTTGTATCTTCATATGCATTGGTAATTATTTCGGTGGAGATACGAATTAGTTCCCGCTGAATAAATTTTTGAGAAATAATTCGGGCATGGTATTCAATATTTGCTGCAGAGGCAACACGATTTGTTAGCTCAGTAATATAATAGGCTCCACCAATCATTTCCAGTTCACCCTGTTGACGTAATTGGGCAGTTACTGTAAGTATATCAATAGGAGAGGACTTTTGGAAAAGAACCTGAATGGCTTCAAAAATTTTTTGATGACTATCTTTATAAAACACATCAGGTTTTAAGATGTCAATAACAGCAGAAAGTGCATCTTTTTCAAGCATAAGAGCACCAAGCACAGCTTCTTCAAGATCTAATGCCTGAGGTGGAAGTTTACCTAGCCCACTAGCCATGTTGCTTAGTTTGTTCCTTCGCTCAGCAGAAAAAGTATTTTTATTGCTTTTATTGAATTCCTGATCCGTTTCTAAACTCATAATAACAAAAGTATACAAAAAACGGAGCAGAAATGTTTAAGTTTTTCACAATTTATTTTGATAAAAAATACAATATTGAATACACCTCATTAAAACACATGTTTTATTAACATAAATTTTTTATTTATTGTGGATATCCAATAAAATCTTGTTTTAAATAGGTTTTAACATAGTGTTAATAAATTTTTTTGATGTTGATAAACTATTATTCTAATCTTATAAACCTTCTTATTTCTGTGTAAATGGAAATTATATCTAACTTGGCAAATAAAATTAAGTATAAATGAACGGTAGCCCTTTTAAACGAAAACGTGAGTTTGAAACACATGAATCAAATCAAATGGTATTTGGAATTCGTGCAATCATTGAGGCAATTAAAAGTGGTAAAGAGATTGAAAATCTTTTTTTACAAAGAGGATTAACGGGAGGAATAATTCTTGAATTACGTAGCTTGTTAAAAGATCAAGAGATTGGCTTTCAACTGGTTCCAATAGAAAAACTTAACCGGCTGACTACAAAGAATCATCAGGGTGCGGTTGCCTTTATTTCACCAATTAGTTATGATAAGATAGAAAATATCATACCGTTGATTTATGAGAAAGGTGAGGTTCCTCTGATCTTGATATTAGATGGCATCACTGATGTGCGTAATTTTGGGGCTATTGCTAGGACTGCCGAATGTGCAGGAGTGCATGCCATCATAGTTCCGGCCAAAGGCTCGGCACAAATCAATCCTGATGCAATTAAAACATCTGCTGGAGCTCTTTATAAAATCCCAGTTTGCAGGCATGATAGTCTCTTTAAAACTGCAAAATTTCTTCAGGAATCAGGCTTGCAATTAGTTGCGTGCACAGAAAAAACAAATGATTATCTCTACCAACCAGATTATACTGTTCCTTCTGCTATTATCATGGGCTCCGAAGAAACAGGAATTTCAACAGATCTGATTCGGATTGCAGACCATCTAGCTAAAATTCCAATGTATGGTGAGATCGAGTCCTTAAATGTTTCGGTTTCGGCTGGTATATTGTTATATGAAGCTGTCAGACAAAAAATGTCTGCTAAATAAATTCGCTGCCAAATCGCTGTTTTACATCAGCTACAATTTGTTTAATTTCTTGTTCCCGTTCTCTTGGACAGACCAATAGTGAATTGTTGTCTTCAATTACTATAAAATCGTGTAAGCCCTGTAGTACTACTAGTTTCTCTTTTGGAACATTGACCATGCAATTTGAAGAATCATACATGATCACTCTTTCTGAAGGTATAACTACATTTCCTACATAATCCTTTTCTGATAGTTCGTAGATTGAAGCCCAGGTACCCAAGTCTGACCATCCAAATTCAGTTGGTAAAACATACACATTGTCTGCTTTCTCCATAATTCCGTAATCAATGGAAATATTCGTGCATTGTGAGAACGCAGATTGTATGAATTCTTGTTCTTGAGGGGTATTATAAGCGATCTCTCCCTCTTTGAATATATCATTCATTTCGGGAAGATATTTTTCAAAGGATTTAAGTATATTTTTTACAGACCAGACAAAAATACCTGCATTCCAGAGAAAATCACCACTTTGTACAAACGTTTTTGCTAATTCAACATTTGGTTTTTCTGTAAAGGTCTTTACTTTGAAAAAATCTTCTCCAATTTTTTTTGTATTGTATTGGATATAGCCATATCCAGTATCAGGTCTTGATGGTTTAATTCCAAGAGTGATCAGACAATCATTTTCAAGTGCTGCATCAAGGGATTGTTTAATGCAACGGGTAAATTCATCTGAATCCATGATCAAATGATCAGAGGGTGCTACAACAATTGATGCATTCGGATTGATCTTTAATATTTTATGACTGCCATATGCTATGCAAGGGGCAGTATTACGCATAATAGGCTCCGCAAGTATTTGTCCTTTATCAAGGTCTGGCAATTGCTTTTTTACAAGATCTATATAGGTTTCATTGGTTAAAATAAAAATATTTTCCTGAGGTACAATCTTTAAAAATCGATCATAAGTTTGCTGGATCAAAGTTTTTCCAGTTCCTAATATATCAAGAAACTGTTTTGGATATGCTGTACGGCTTAACGGCCAAAACCTGCTGCCAATACCACCCGCCATTATAAGGACATAATAATTTTTCATGCTTTCTTTAAAACTTAAATAATTCCTTCTTTTAAAAGATCATGAAGATGGATAAAACCTTCAAATTTGCTTTCTGTGCCTACAAGTATCTG
>CAIJME010000076.1 GCA_903821625.1 uncultured Sphingobacteriales bacterium
AGCATGATCGGCTTTTTAGGCAATTTAGTTCCATAGGCTAAATAGCTATATAATTGATCAGGTAAAATGGTATTATAACCACTATCTGCAAGCATTTTCATTTGAGATTTAAATTCAGCAATGGGTACGATATAATCTTTACCCATTTTGCCATCAGATGCTGTCCAGTTTCTTACCTGGTGGTAACATAGAATTGGTACCTGGGGGCGAGCCAGAATCTGGGCAGCGCTGGCTATTTTTCCTGAAGTTTTAGTATGCTTCTCCTCATCGTTACTTTCAGTAGTGCCCGTGTTCAATTTTTCTATAGAAGTGCTATCTGTACTTTCAGATGCTTTGAGCGAGGAATTTTGCTGACATGAACTCAGGTAAATTGTGCTGATTATTAAAAGGGGTAGGATAATTTTTGTCTTCATAGAATGTTAAAAAAATCATTTTCATAGAATAAGATTCACGAAAATAAGGAAAATTGAATCATCCCAACCTTAGATTGAATTAATTTATTATTGAAATCGTAGGAATAAATCGATTGCTAATAATTGCATTACCTTTGCGATTTAAATGGCTAAATGATAGAGAAGGTATTAAAGAATTTAAAGATTGCATCACTCAATGAGATGCAGCGTGTTGCGATCAATTCTGCTAGCAATACCGATACTGTAATTTTGTCGCCTACGGGTTCTGGCAAAACAATTGCTTTTTTAATACCGGTATTGAGTCGGTTAGATGATGCTAAAACAGGCATTCAGGCCATGATTTTAGTTCCTTCTAGAGAATTGGCTCTGCAAATTGAACAGGTTTTTAAAGCCATGGGTACTGGGTTCAAGGTCAATTGTTTTTATGGAGGCCATCCGGTAAAAACAGAAAGGAATAATTTAATTGAAGCGCCAGCTGTTTTAATTGGTACACCCGGCCGAATTGCCTACCATATTCGACACGAGAACTTTAATCCGGATGCTATTCATACCATCGTCCTCGACGAGTTTGATAAGGCCCTGGAATTTGGTTTTGAAGAAGATATGGCCTTTATTATCAGTCGTTTGAAAAATGTAGGGCGTAGAATTCTTACCTCTGCAACAAAAATGACCGAGATTCCCTCTTTTACCGGTTTAGGCAAGTCGGCTGAAGTAAACTTTCTTAGCGATTCCAATAGCTTGCCTGATTTGGTCATCAAATCTGTAGTTTCTGATGCAGCCGATAAGCTGGAAGCTTTATTTTCATTGATCTGTAAAATTGGAAACCGATCTACACTGGTTTTCTGTAATCATCGTGAAGCAGTTGACCGGATAAGTGCTTTATTATGGAATATGGGCCTTGATCATGGGGTTTTTCATGGTGGCATGGAACAAGAAGACCGTGAAAAGGCTTTATTGAAATTTAGAAATGGAAGTTATCGGTTTTTGATCACTACAGATCTTGCTTCGCGTGGCTTGGATATTCCAGAAATTGAATTTGTTGTTCACTATCAGCTGCCACATAATGAAGAGGCTTTTTTGCATAGAAATGGGCGTACTGCCAGAATGCATTCAAGTGGAACGGCCTATGTTATTCTTACTGAAGATGAAAAACCTTCATTTTTAAAAGATAAAACGGTGATTGAAGTTTTACCCGAAAAAGATATTGTTCCAGAGAACACCTCTTGGGCAACTCTTTATTTAGGAGCCGGTCGAAAAGATAAGATCAATAAGATTGATATTGTTGGCCTGTTAATGAAAAAAGGGAAACTAGAAAAGGATGAATTAGGTTTGATAGAAGTTCAGGATTATGCTTCTTATGCTGGTGTGAGCCGTAAAAAGATCGCCAACCTTGTAAAACTTCTAAAAAACGAAAAAATAAAGAATAAGAAAATCAAAATAGAAATCTCTCGGTAAAATTATGAGCAATAACGACAT
>CAIJME010000077.1 GCA_903821625.1 uncultured Sphingobacteriales bacterium
ATCAAGCCTACTGGGATTAGCTGAAGGTGCCTCTGGAAGAGCAAAGGATTTTAGTAGTTCAAGTAAAGGATTTATTTATGCTTTGCAGGGAGAACAAGTTTCAGCTATTCAATTAGATAATTTTATTTCAGCAACAAGTAAGATCGCTGAGAATCCTGCATTGTCAAGTGCAGCGCGCGTTCGCGCAACGGCCCTGCTCGGGTTTACTGATTTTGACCGCGCCAGCAAAACATTACAGAAATTGCTTGACCCTGGTAATCCACCAGAACTTTTATTAGGAGTGGTTTCTTCGATCTCACGTTTGAATGATGCAAGAGGCGCAGCTATGCTTACGGCCAAGCAATCGTGGTCGGCTTATACACCGAGACTAAAATCAGCAGTAACCTCGGCATTGGTTTCTAAAACAATATTTATCAAAGAGCTATTTAGGGCCATTGAAAAGGGGGATATTAAAGAGGCCGAAATTTCCTCTGCCGACCGTACCCGCCTACTTTCAAGTAAGGATGTTCAGGTAAGTGATCAGGCAAAGCTGCTCTTTAAGGAACTTGAGGGGGGCGATCGGATGAAGATTTATCAGGGGTATAAACTTAGTCTCAGCGCTTCAGCAGATGGAAGTCTGGGGAAAGCTGTTTTTCAAAAATCCTGTTCAGCTTGTCATACCTATCAAAATGATGGCGGTAAAGTAGGCCCAGATTTGACAGGAGTAAAAAATCAACCGGCAGAGGCATTGTTACTTCATATTCTGGTGCCCAATTACGAAGTTTTACCGGCATACCAATCAGTTTCAGTCAATACAAAAGATGGTCGAACGATCAGCGGTTGGCTGGTTTCAGAAACAGAGAACAGCCTTACCTTACGTACAACTTTTGGTACCGATGAAGCCGTTTTGCGTAAGAACATTGCAAACCTGGGTAATTCGGGACTATCATTGATGCCCGATGGATTGGAACAAAATATCACTAAAGATGAAATGTCAAAATTGATCGCTTACCTAAAGGGAGGCTCTTTATAACTAATTAAAGGATATGATTCTAAAAGGACATAAATTTTATAGTTTAAAAGGAATATCAACAAATAATGGCCACCATTTTAAAAGCCAAATAGAATATAATAACTACTAATCTTGCTGTTAACTTGAGTGAATGAAAAAGAATTTAACCAACTTATCGCGCCGTAAATTACTAAAAAATGCTGCCCAGGCTGGATTAGCAGCAGCACTTTTGCCATTATCAGGCTTTACTGAGGCAAATCAGCAAAGAAGAGGCTTGATTGAGGCTGAGAATAAAAAACAAGGTTCAACAGACTGGCAGCTAACTCGTGTACGTCCCGATCGTGAGGGTCAGCGCTGTCCTTCGATTGAGGGTTATTGCTCAAAACAAAGTCTTAAAGCCGGAGAATCCATTGATATTATGGTATCAACAGATCAGAATGTGAAATTTGAGATCGAGATCTTCCGTACCGGCTATTATGGCGGATGCGGTGCCCGATTGCTTCTAAAAATGGGTCCTTTTGAGGGTTATTCACAGCCTGTACCTAAGCCTGGGCTCAAAAATTTGCATGAATGTAAATGGAAGCCCTGTACTTCAATTACCATTCCCGACGATTGGTTAAGTGGGGTTTATCTGGGTCGTTTAACAACTTTACCCGGTGATGAGAATGTTCCTTATTGGCAAAGTTATGTCATTTTTATAGTCAGTGATGACCGTCCTGCCGACGTACTTTTTCAATGTTCTGATAATACCTGGCAGGCATATAACAGATGGCCAAAT
>CAIJME010000078.1 GCA_903821625.1 uncultured Sphingobacteriales bacterium
ATATCGGCGGTGTCCACCTCTTCCCATTCCGAACAGAGAAGTTAAGCCCGCCAGAGCCAATGGTACTGCCGTAAAAGGTGGGAGAGTAGGTCGGTGCCCAATTTTATAGAAAGCCTCGCAGGAAACTGTCGAGGCTTTTTTATTTACTGACCATTGATGGTAGAAAAAATAAGTTTTTATTAGTATTGAATACCACAGCATCTATTTATTTGTTATATTGAGCTTAAAATTATTTTATTTAGAGTAACATGAATCGTATTGGTAAATTAGTATACATAGCATCTCTGCTTTCAATTCCATTTTTAACTTTTGCTCAAAACAATAAGGATGAAAAGCCAAAAGATAATTGGCAAAATCTTGACTTGAAATCTGATGGTGTTTTCGGAATTAGTACTGAAAAAGCTTACAAAGAACTACTTAAAGGAAAAAATTCTAGTCCTGTAATTGTCTCTATTATTGATGGCGGTATAGATGAAGAGCATGAAGATCTTAAGAAAATTATGTGGGTTAACTCCAAAGAGATTCCAGGTAATGGAATTGATGATGATAAGAATGGTTATATAGATGATATTAATGGTTGGAATTTTATAGGGTCCGCAAAAGTCAATATAAATCATGATAACATGGAGCTGATTCGTTTAATCAATAAATATCAGCCTAAATATGCCTCTGCCTTAAATTCTACTCCTTTTAATGAAAAGGAACGAAAAGAATTCCAGTTGTATCAAAAATTGGTTACTGATTATATGGCTAAGTTACAATCAGCTCAAATGGGATTACAGAATACGATGATGATTAAAAAATATCTCGATGAAATTACATCCAGTATGAATAATCAGAACCCTACTGTAGATGATCTCAATGATTTTAAACCATCAAATGATATGCAGAGTCAGGTTATTAAGTTTATTAAACCTGAAATTAAAAAGTCTGATTTCAAGAAATTCTATGAAGAGCTTTTGGATGGAATAAAACATTATAGTACTCAGGTTAAATATCATCTGAATGTTGATTTTGACCCGCGAAAGGATTCTGTTGGTGATGATTATTCCAATAGTAATGAACGAATTTATGGCAATAATGATATTACTGGTCCAGATGCTGAACATGGTACTCATGTTGCTGGAATTGTTTCAGCTATACGTTCTAATGATATTGGGATAAAGGGGGTTGCAAATAATGTCAGAATCATGGGAGTTCGTACCGTGCCCGATGGTGATGAGCGTGATAAAGATGTAGCTAACGCCATTCGTTATTCTGTTGATAATGGTGCTAAGATATTGAATATGAGTTTTGGCAAATCTTATACATGGGATAAAAAAGTTGTTGATGAAGCTATTAAATATGCAGTCTCTAAAGGTGTTCTACTTGTTCATGCTGCCGGGAATGATTCTAAGAATACCGAAAAGGAAGACAACTTCCCTACCCGCTTGTTTACTGATAGTACTGGAGTTACGATGGGAACTGCTGATGCTTGGATTGAGGTAGGAGCTACGGGCTGGACAAATGATGAAGATCTTGTGGCAACTTTCTCAAATTTTGGCGGTAAGACTGTTGATGTATTTGCTCCAGGAGTGAAAATAAACTCAACAATGCCAGGCTCTAAGTATAAGGAAAATGATGGAACCAGTATGGCTGCTCCTGTAGTATCGGGATTGGCTGCATTAATATGGTCTCACTATCCGAAATTGACTGCTCTTCAAGTCAAAGATATCATTATGAAATCGGTAACATTGGTTGAGCAAAAGGTTAAGATCAATGAAGATGGCGACAATAAAAGAGTTTTGCTAAGTGAAATATCTGTTTCAGGAGGTATTGTGAATGCTTATAATGCTTTATTATTGGCTGAAAAGACAAACTCATCCGCGAATTCTAAGTCTAAGTAGAACTTTTTCTAAGTTCACTAATTACGGTCTACTAAAAAAACCGCTTTCCATTTATGGATAGCGGTTTTTTTATTGATTTACTTTTGGATAATTAATGAGCACCATTATTTTGAGTCCTTTGTATTGTGGGCCCTAGAGCTGTTCATAACTGTAAATTAAATCTAACATTGAAAATACTTGGCAATTATGTAAATTGAGCTACCCGCAACGCTCTTATTGTAGCTTTTTAATGATGGAATTAATCTTCAGAATTAAATGGGATCATTTATTTAGAATTCGAATTCAAAATGAAGAACAATCGTAGAGATTTTATCAAGCTTGCTGGAATAGCAGGTTTGGGTTTCACCGGAGTGAATGTCCTGCCCGTTCAAGCAGAAATTACTGGTGCTGAAAGCAATATTTTACCAGAAGAAGTGCTTAGACCATTCAATCGTTTTTCCAGAATGATGCAAGACCACTTTGAAAAAAAAGTGGGTGCTCTTGAAGGGAATTCTACTAGAAGACGTGCTTCCCTTAAAACAAAACAAGATGCTGAGAACTATATTCTTGATGTACAATCTAAAATTGCTCAATGCTTTGGACCCTGGCCAGATAAAACGCCATTGAATGCGCGCATCACCGGAATTATTGAAAGGGATACCTATAAAATAGAGAAAGTTATTTTTGACAGCCGGCCTGGTTTTCCTGTTACTGCTAATTTATATGTTCCTAAAGGAAGAAGCTTTCCGCTGCCTGGTGTGATTGGAACTTGTGGTCATGGTGACCCTGCAAAGGCAACACCTATTTATCAATCATTTGCACAGGGCTTGGCCCGTCAGGGGTATATAGTGTTGATCTTTGATCCGATTGGTCAGGGGGAGCGGGTGCAACTATTAAGTAAAGATTTAAAACCGCTCCATGGCATTGGGGTGCCCGAACATAATTACACCGGCAAACAAATGGTGTTGAACGATGAATATTTGAGCTCATGGTTCACCTGGGACTGTATTCGCTGCGTAGATTATTTATTGAGCAGACCCGAAGTTGATCCTAAACATATCGGGGTAACCGGAAATTCGGGTGGTGGTACTCAGGCAACCTGGCTTTGCGGGGTTGAATCACGTCTGACTATGGCAGCGCCCAGCTGTTTTGTAGTTGGATTTGAAACCAATTTAAAGAATGAGTTACCGGCCGACATGGAGCAATGCCCTCCGGGAGCAATAAGCTTAGGGCTAGATCATCTTGATTTTATAGCGGCTATGGCTCCAAAACCTGTCATACTCTTAAGTCAGGAAAAGGATTTCTTTGACGTTCGTGGTGCACGAAATTCATTTAATGAGCTCAAAAAGCTCTATAAATTACTGGGAGCAGAAGATAATATTCAATTTTTTGCCGGCCCAGAATACCATGGTTTTTCAAAGCATAACCGAGAAGCCATGTATTCCTGGTTCAATAAAATAACCGGAATATCTGATGCAAAATCAGAACCTGAACTAAAGCTGGAAGACATTGAATTGCTCTGGTGCACACCTCATGGTCAGGTTGGAGAGGCCGGCCCAAGAACGCTTACATCCTTCACTAAAGAAACTTCGTTGGCATTAAAAGTAAAAAGAGGTACACCCAAAGGAGATTCATTGAATAAGCTTATTGTTTCCACTTTGAAGCTACCTGTACGTGTTGGTACTCCTGATTATCGAATCTTAAGGACAGATTCAGGTCGTATGTATCCCAAAAAACATGTCACTACTTATTCAGTAGAGACTGAATCGGGGATCGTCTTGCCGGTTTATCGCTTATCTGACTCCGAACTAATCTCCAGGCCAACTGCAGGTATCCGGCGTGCAATTCTGTATGTATCTCATCTTTCGGCTGATACTGAATTACGCGGGGAATCATTTTTGAAAGAACTTATATTTTCAGAACCAGACTCAGCAGTTTATGCTGTTGATGTTCGTGGAATAGGAGAATCAAAACCTAACACCTGTGGTGACGATTTTTTCGGAGCCTATGGTAATGATTATTTTTATGCGGCACATAGTATCATGCTTAATTATCCGTATACCGGACAAAAAACTTTCGATCTGCTTCGAATCATTGACTGGCTTATTTCCTGTGGACATGAAGAAATTCATCTGGCTGCCAAGGGTTGGGGCACAATCCCTGCAACATTTGCCGCGGTACTTTCAGGACAGGTTACTCAAGTCATATTGAAAAATGCATTAAGCAGTTATACTAATATTGCTGAAAATACAGCGTTTAACTGGCCATTATCAACCTTGGTTCCTGGAATTTTAAAGCATTTTGATCTCCCGGATTGTTATCGGGAGTTAGCATTGAAAAAACTGATTCAAATAGACCCTTTGGGTGCGGAAGGTTTGTAATTAGGAATTTATAAGTGTTTAAGCAAAACTATAAGAAATAGGGCCAAATTAATTATCTTGATGGCTGTTTAAGTATGAAAAAATTTAAAAATAAACGAAAGAGTACCCCGA
>CAIJME010000079.1 GCA_903821625.1 uncultured Sphingobacteriales bacterium
TAGTCATAATTTCTAACTGTTGATATCAATAACTATGGCTTTTGAGTAAAAACAGTAAACTTTATTTGACCTATATGCTCATCGTGAGGAAAGGTTTGAAACTTCAATTTACCATCCTTATCCATAATAAAACCAGGATCATCTTGCAATTCAAGCGTTTTTCCTGATGACTTTGCAATTTGATAATAACGTGTACTCCCATTTGGCAGATCTATTCGTATATAATTCACTTTAGGAACTACCCTGTCTAGTTCCAAATTCCATTTATTTCCTTGATTAATAATTCCAAGTAAATTACCGGTAAGCTTTGTTCCTGATTGATAAGTCCATCCTGAGCCTGATACAACTTCAATATCATTACCTTTAATAGCTATTCGATCTTCAAGTTTTACTCCATTTAAAGCGTATTTAACCCGATAGGTATCACCATCTAACTCTACCGACTCCAACCATGGTTTATCGTTAAAGGGTTCATGAACAGATACAAAAGACGATTTGCCCCCAGTATGTCTTTGCATGAAACCAAGTCGCATAAAGTCATCCAGTTTATTATCATTTTCACCTGCAAGTCTTACTGATGGCGAGCTGAAAGTGAATATTTCTGAGCCCTCAGGTGGAAAATTATGCGTTCTTAATCCTGATTTTTTATATCGCCATGTTGCCGTCCAAGGCTTGCTGGTTTTTCCATTTTTGATATTTTTCAAATAAGAATAAGCATGAATACGCTTACCTTCAATATCTGAGTCATATTGATTTTTAGGAATATTGATACCTCCCCAATCCGGAACAAGGGTTTTTATCTTGGTTTCAATTGAAATACTAGTTTCCATTTTCCCTTCTTCTTCACACATTCCATGCAAGAACCAGTCATGGGTATTCCCTCCTTCCACATCAAATCGATCGATCACGTAATCGCGGCCTTCGGCTAGATGGACCATAATGAGCCTCCTTCGGTATGTACCTGTAACAGCGTATGCTGGAGAGGCGTCCACATCAATCACCTTCACATACTCATTCTTATCATCGTAAAATTTAAGGTTTCCGGTAACAGGATTTTTAATTGATCCAGCATCTTGTGCCTTTTGATCAATTACTACGGTATTATGAGAAGCCGTATGAAGTGTCCAACCCCTATATTTTGAATGGGTATAACCAATATCTGAGAGTAGTTCTTCTCCTTTAGCAAATAAAATTAGGGATGCATTATCATAATGGGAATGACCATAGTTACCACTCCAGTTTAAATTCAGTACTATTTGCTCAGCACCTTTACCATTCCCCAATGCGGCATTTCCAAGTGAAGACCATAAATGTGAAACGGCATTATCTGTATTTTTAGCATTAATAGTTCTGTTTGACCAGGTATCGTTAATGGGAATCTTTCGTCCGTTTGGTAAAATAGCTTCCTGAGAAACCTGCAAAGCTTTACTATAAAATGGCATTTTATTAGTCAGATCCAGATTATCAAATCGATTTGCTACGTATTCAGCAGGATCTGAATATCCATGAGCAGCAGAAGCCACACTTTTTAATCCCCCAATTGTTTGATCATGGTATGATGCCGTTCCTTCTTTCCACCATCCATCAGCAAAAAATCCAAGTTTTAAAAATTCAGTAAATCGATTGACTCCATCATGAACCATCTCTGGTTTATTAAGGATCCTTCCAAGACGAACCATGTCTCTGTACATTCCAGGAGACATATTGGTATATAATTCAGGATTGGCTGCCGTAAATTCATATCCTAATACCAATAGATCTTTAACGATTCTTTTATCCGTTTCAGTTCCAATAAAGGCATCCATTCGTTTCCAGTCATATTCATCCTTCAAAAGTTCATACACATTTGCCATTTGTATTGGAATATCACCATAGGCCCACCAATTCCATTTAGCTCCACGATATGGAACTAATCCTTCATAAGGCCATTTTTGATCTGCAGGGAAAAATTTCTTAGCTGCGCTTGGATAATCATAGCGTATTGCATAATCAGGAAATAATTGGGCAAATCGACCGGCAATAACTGCAGCACGATCTGCATAGGCATTATCCTTTGTTAATGACCAAATTTTGGCTAATCGTTCGCCGTTCTGTTGTATCCATTTCCATTGATCAAACCACCTATGTGCTTCAAAAAAATATTGATTACCCTGAGCATTTTGATGATATCGATACACCTGTTTAACTCCACTTGGTGCTATTATTACTTTTTCATGATTTTCAGGATATTGCTCGTTTGGAAATATCATGCTACAATAATTGCACTTGACCTTATCACCTAATTCTGGCTTCCAGCTAAGCACATTCATTTCCTGAGCTCCCCCATTACAATTCGGGCAACCAATAAAGTATATACCGGAAGCTGTTGGAACCAAAGCTTTAACTTCTTCCAAAGACATTTGAATTAACGTTTCCACTTCCCGTTTTAAGGTCGGGATATCCGGACCTATCTTCTGCATTTGATGCGCCTGAATACCCTGTATGATAAATAATATCATAAATGTGACTACGAATAAAATTCTTTTATGGGTCATAATTAATTAATAAATAACAAAAAACGTGTACGTACCCGAAGTTATACAAAAATAAACTAAATCTAAAACGGAAATGTATCTACCGTTACATTGGCTTATCTTAATCAAAAAATTGGGTTTATCCACGTGATTGATTCTGTTGTTTTACCAATTAATTAATCAATTGATTGTAAAAAAAGCCTCGGACAATATCAGGGGCTTTTTAAGTTTATATATTTATTGAAAATTTTATAATCACAACAGTACCTATCTAAAATTTATCTTTGAATCTGAAAACTAAAACAACCTTATCAGAGCCAGAACTAGTCCAGGCAATCCTTGAAAAGGATAAAAATGGAGCAGAAGCACTCTATGATATGTATTCTTCATCTTTATATGGAGTTATTTTCAGAATTGTACAACACCAAGAAATAGCAGAAGATCTTCTGCAAGACACATTTATCAGAATCTGGAACTCTTTTTCATCTTATGATGCTGCTAAAGGGAGATTATTTACTTGGATGGTAAATGTTGCACGAAATATTGCGATTGATAAAACAAGATCTAAAGAATTTCGTAATAGTGCAAAAACCGAAGACATAGAAAATAACGTACTAATAATAGATAAACAGGTAAATACTATAATTAATCCCGAAACTATCGGACTAAAGGATTTAATTGGAAAACTAAAACCGGAACATAAAATTATTCTTGATCTTGTTTATTTCGAAGGATTAACGCACGTTGAAGTTGCAAAAAAGCTTGAAATTCCTTTAGGAACAGTTAAAACACGGTTAAGAAACGCTATTATTACATTAAGAAAGTTATTTAATTAAGTGAAAAACCTCAAATCATATCTGGAAAGCGGAATACTAGAACAATATGTTCTAGGTGATTTAAGCGTGGAAGAAATGCTTGATGTAGAAATGAATGCCCTGCAATATCCTGAGGTTAGAAAAGAATTAGAAGAAATTGAACAGGCATTAACGAGTTATGCCAAATCAATTGCTATTGAGCCATCCATAAAAGCTAAAACTAATTTTTTGAATGCTGTAAATACTATTGACCAGGTAAATAATTCTTCTTCAGCTAACACAGGAGAATCCTATATTAAATCTTTAACTTTTTACAAATATGCTTTTGCAGCATCATTATCACTCCTTTTCTTAAGCAGCATCCTACTAATCAATCTAAACAATAAGCTCAATGAATCGTATGTTCAGCTTGCTGTCCTGCAATCTAATAATCAGAAATTTTCCAATCAGGTAAATTATAAAGAAAGCGAACTTAGCGATACTAAAAATGCTCTTCAATTCTATCAAAACCCCGCTGCTTATAAATTAGTTACGCTAAAAGGATCGGCCAAAGCTCCCGAGGCTAGTTTACTGGTTGCCTTAAATGAGGACAAAGAAGAAGTAATGATTGACCTGTCATCACTCAATATGCCTTCTAATGACCAGGAACATCAATATCAGTTATGGGCAATGGTGGATGGAAAACCAGTAGATCTTGGTGTATTTGATGCTAAGAACGACAGTACCGGAATGAAAAAAATGAAATTTATAAAAGATGCTCAATCCTTTGCTGTAACTCTTGAACCTAAAGGTGGAAGCTTAAATCCCACAATGGATAAAATGATGGCAATCGGAACTATTTAATATCCGGGATCCTCTCCAATTAATTAATTCAATTTTCTATTACCATTTTCTTTCGATTATCTTTCTGGAAGTATAAAATAAAAAAGGGTCGAATAACAAGTATTCGACCCTACATCTATCTATGAAAAACATGCCTTTGGGAGGCATTCAAACTAATACAATTCACATGCCATTCTATTTAGAGGGTGTTTAAATCTGATTTACTCTTTTTATTGATCGATAAATACCCACAGTGTAGAGAAAATACCTAATAATGTAGATTTATTTACCCAATCACTAATTCTATTTCAAAATAACTGGAAAAAAAATCTCTCTTACTTATGTAAATAAAAAAAAGGCCTCAGCTTTAAACACTGAGACCTTTCTAAAATGGGTGGCTGATGGGGCTCGAACCCACGACCCTCGGCACCACAAACCAATACTCTAACCAGCTGAGCTACAGCCACCATTTTTAACTGTGTAAAACTAAGCATTTTGGCATATATTTCAAATTTTTTATCAGTAATTTTCTATACTGAGTATCAATAAGATGAGATTCTTTAGACAGATTACTATCTATAATTGAAATTGGTAACCCCATGCTGGTCTAAATAAAATAGGAGAGAGAAGCTCTTAGGCAATTAGTACTTATAAGTGTTAAATTTGTATCAGAAAAATCTACATCATGGAAGAAGAATTGATTGAACTTCAGGTTAGCGGAATGCACTGTAACAATTGCGCACTTTCCATACATAAATTATTAGAGAAAAAAGGACTGCAAGATATCTATGTAGATTTTGCAAATGACGAGGTCAAGTTTAAAACAACTGACCCCAGTTCTACTGAATTAATCATTAAGGAAATTGAAGGTCTAGGTTATAAGGTTAGTGAAGAAAGCACTCCTATCGATGAAAATATCTATGAAAAGATTGAAAATAAATTTTATTTCAGTTTGCTTTTTACTATACCCTTATTCTCGCATATGTTTCTTCCGTTCCATTGGCTTCATAATCCTCTGGTTCAATTAGCTTTATGTACTCCTGTTTATATTTTAGGATGTTTACATTTTGGGAAAAGTGCGTACCATTCTTTAAAAAGTGGGATACCAAATATGGATGTATTGATCTTTATTGGATCGAGTTCCGCATTTATATATAGTTTATACGGAACTATTCAGAATCTGGGTCCAGATTTCCTATTCTATGAAACTGCCGCTACCATTATTTCTCTAGTGCTTTTAGGAAATGTATTAGAAAAAAGATCTGTTTCACAAACTACATCGGCCGTGCGCGATCTTATGCTTTTCCAGGAGGTTAAGGCCAATAAGATGTTGAATGGTAAAATTATTGAAATACAGTATTCAGAGATTCGTACTGGTGATATATTGTTAATAAATACCGGAGATAAAATACCGGTCGATGGTGAAATAATATGGGGAGAAGCATCTGTAAATGAAGCAATGCTAACCGGTGAAAGCTTGCCGGTTGAAAAATCAAAATATGATCAGGCAATAGGCGGAACTATGATTGAGAAAGGTAGTATCCAATTATTAGTAACTAAAACTGGAAAGCATACGGTCCTTTCACAGATTATTGAATTAATGAAGAAAGCACAAGCCTCAAAGCCAAGTATTCAAAAACTTGGAGATAAAGTTGCTTCTGTTTTCGTACCTGTAGTTGTTGGAATTTCAGTGATTACTTTCTTTTTTGCCTTCTATGCTTTTGATATAAGCTTTCAAAAATCTATGTTTAATGCAATCGCAGTACTTGTTATTTCTTGCCCTTGTGCGATGGGTTTAGCCACTCCTACCGCAGTTATGGTGGGGCTAGGGCGAGCTGCAAAAAATGGGATCTTAATTAAAGGTGGAAATACCATCGAGGAGATAGCAAAATTAAAATATATGGTCTTCGATAAAACCGGAACTCTTACAACCGGAAGTTTTAAAATCAAGGCTCTCGATTGTATTCAAATTTCAAAGGAGAAGGCTGAATCTATCATTGCTGGCATCGAAGGCTATTCAAATCATCCTATCGCCCGTTCATTGGTCAAAGAACTAAGTCTGAAATCACTCGAGAAAATAATATTCATCAAAGTTACAGAAGAAAAAGGATTAGGTATGACTGCTTCTGATACAGAAGGCAATACTTATTTATTTGGCTCTAAGCAAATACTTCAAACTGATGAAGATCATGGCCATTATAGCTTATTCCTCAAAATGAATAATATTCTTGTTGCAAGAATAGCCATAGAAGATGAAATTAAGCCGGAGGCCATCCAATTAATAAAAACCTTAAAGTCTTTAAATATTATTCCTGTTTTGTTAAGCGGAGATCAGAAAATTAAATGTGAAGTGCTTGGCGCTACATTAGGGATAAATGAAATTTATGCCGAAACTAAGCCTGATCAAAAACTCATAATTATGGAAGAATTTAAAAAAAGAGGTAAAACGGCAATGGTGGGCGACGGAATCAATGATGCACCCGCACTTACCAGTTCTGATGTTGGCGTTTCTATGAGTGATTCTAGTCATATAGCTATTCAATCTGCAGAGGTAATTCTTTTAAAAAGCAATCTGTCTTCAATAGAAAACATGTTAAAAATTGGAAAACATACCGTATTAACCATCAAACAAAATCTTTTTTGGGCATTTTTTTACAATGTAGTAGCCATTCCTTTTGCTGCTTTAGGGTTTTTAAATCCGATGGTTGGGGCATTAGCAATGGCATTTTCTGATGTAATTGTTATTGGAAATTCAATTCGATTAAAAACAAAATCACTATAATTGCTCATTAAAGCATGATTAATGATTGAGATATATACAGATGGAGCATCAAGCGGAAATCCGGGTCCCGGTGGATATGGTGTGATACTTCGCTCAGGCAATCATTATAAAGAGCTTTCTGAAGGTTATCGTAAAACAACCAATAACCGGATGGAATTACTTGCAGTAATCAGCGGTATAGAAAGTATAAAAAAAACAGGACAGGAAATTATGGTTTTCTCTGACTCAAAATACATCATTGATTCCGTTGAAAAAAAATGGGTATTTAATTGGGTAAGGACAGGATTTAAGGCTAAAAAAAACAAAGATCTATGGTTGAGATTTCTTACTGTTTACAAATTACACCAAATTAAATTCACCTGGGTAAAAGGCCATAATGGCCATCCTGAGAATGAAAGATGTGATGAATTAGCCGTACAGGCATCCCAACAACAAAATTTATTAATTGATACTTTTTTTGAAAAAGAAGAACTAAAATTAAATATTTAGTCAAGCCCTCCTACCACTCTTAAATTTTCGAGTTTTGTATCTACATGTTCTTCCCGGTTTTGAGGCGAATACTCCCTCATTAGTTCTTCAACCTTTAGAACCATATTTTTGGAACCTATAAAAATTGAAGATCGCTGATGCAGAGAGGTCACATCTTTATCAAGTATTCTTGAATAACCGTCAGTGGCACGACCACCTGCCTGCTCAATAATAAATGCCATCGGATTACATTCATATACAAGCCTCAGTTTACCATTTGGAGCACTCGAGGTAGTTGGATATATAAAGATACCGCCCTTTATCATGTTTCTATGAATATCTGCAACCATAGAACCTATGTAACGGGATGTATAAGGTCTTAACGTATCTGCATCTTCAATTTGGCAGTATTTTAAATATTTTTTGACCCCTTCAGGGAAATGAACATAATTTCCTTCATTGATAGAATAAATTACTCCATGATCGGGTATTTTCATTTGGGGATGAGAAAGGCAAAATTCACCAATAGATGGATCAAGTGTGAAACCATTCACTCCTTTTCCGGTTGTGTAAACGAGCATGGTTGATGAACCATAAATAACATAACCAGCTGCAACCTGTTCAGTACCATTTTGAAGCACATCGGCAAGAGTTGCTTTTCCATCAGTAGATTTTCGTCTATAAATAGAAAAAATAGTTCCTACGGCTACGTTCACGTCTATATTTGAAGAACCATCAAGGGGATCTATTGCAACAATATATTTTGCATTCTTGGAAACCTCTCCATCAATGTAAACAAATTCATCATTTTCTTCAGAAGCCACAATACAACATTCACCACCACTTTGCAAGGCGGATATAAACTGCTCATTAGCAAACTTATCTAACTTCTTTTGTGATTCACCCTGAATATTAATAGTGCCGGCATCACCAAGAATATCCAATAAGCCAGCCTTGTTAACTTCCCGGTTTACAATTTTTGAGGCAATACCAATATCACGAAGAAGTCGGGATAGTTCACCTTTAGCATATGGAAAATCATTCTGCTTTTCTATTATAAACTGCCCTAATGTTAATACTGCCTGCATATACTTAGTGTATTTTATAAGTTATCTATTTGCTAACTCAACTACCTCTAAGTTATAGATTTTTTCTTCAGAAATAGAAAATCGAAGCAATGTGCGTGCTTTATGCCAACCGTGCTTTCCTGCAGCGCCTGGATTTAAGTGTAAGATATTTGATTTTTTATCAAACATAACTTTTAATATATGTGAATGCCCAGAGATGAATAATCTAGGAGGATTGTTTTGAATTTCCTCTCTTATGCGGGGATCATACTTGCCAGGATAACCACCGATATGGGTCATCAAAACTGTAGTCTGTTCGCAGATAAATCTATTTTTTTCGGGATAAACTGACCGAATATCACTTCCGTCGATATTGCCATAAACTCCTCTCAATGGCTTAAATGAGTTTAACTTATCGGCAAGCTCTAGCGTCCCGAAATCACCAGCATGCCAAATTTCATCACATAGATCAAAATGTTTAAAAACTGCATCATCAAGGTAACCATGCGTATCTGATAGTAAACCAATTCTCATTATTCTAAAATAGCTTTAA
>CAIJME010000080.1 GCA_903821625.1 uncultured Sphingobacteriales bacterium
CAGAAAAAGTATCCGGGTATAGGCATCAGTAACTGTGTCCTGTTTCAACGCATAGTCTAATTGCTCATATTTTAATCCGGCTGGAAGATTAATATAGTGCCAGTTGCCCAAATAATTATATGCCGGTTCTGATTTTATAAAATCGGCCCAATTACTGGCCATAGCCATGGATTCTGTGCCAAGAATATTTTTTACTTCGCGGCTTGCTTTCTTAGTCAAATAGCTTTCTGCAACCTGTCCAACTACTCGGTGACCAAGCATTCCCCAGCCCATACTTTGAAATGGAATATAGAGTAGGGTTCCAAAAAGGACTAGTTTTTTTAATGACAAAATATTCATAATCAAGTTAATTTAGAGGTTGTTGAACACAAATTGTTCTTTCTTTTAACGATAGCTTAAGTTGTAAATGCTGCTGTATGCTCTCCAAATATAGGCTATCGGCAGTATTTTTTCTGATCACAAATGCAGGAAGATATTGACCAATCCGATAGCATCCTGAGATCTTTTGCTTAAAGTTAGATTTCGTAAAGGTTGCAGTAACAATGAGGGTATCTTGTTTTGTAAGATAAGTTCCTTTGGCATATTCTGTCCAGGTTCCATTGTTAAAACATGAATCAGGATACCTATTTACTTTTGCAAATGTTTGAATAGTAACATATACAGAGTCGCAGGAAAAGCGAAATCGATGTTTGGAATATTGTAGTTTTTGATCCTGGAAATCTACACTATCTTCTTCCCATGTGCCTTGA
This sequence comes from uncultured Sphingobacteriales bacterium, assembly GCA_903821625.1. Lineage (GTDB taxonomy): Bacteria > Bacteroidota > Bacteroidia > Sphingobacteriales > Sphingobacteriaceae > Daejeonella. Next base: position 750 of record CAIJME010000080.1, read on the forward strand.
AAACTTTCTGTTCCTATTCCCTGAAGATTTGGGTTGAATTTACAGGATGAATAAGCAAGAACGCTGAAAACCAGGAAGAAAAAATAAGAGTGTTTTGCCATTGCTAGATTTTAGACCTCTCCAGATTTATATCCGGAGAGGTAAATGAATTATTTTAGACCGCCGATCATATCTTCAGGACGCACCCATTGGTCAAATTGCTCATTGGTCAGTAAACCTAGGCTAAGAGCAGCCTCTCTGAGTGATTTATTTTCTTTCAATGCTTTTTTGGCAATTTTTGCTGCATTCTCATATCCAATGTGTGGATTCAAAGCAGTAACCAGCATCAACGAGTTTTCAAGATGTTTTTTAATACCCTCGTAATTAGGTTCTATGCCTGATGCACAATTATCTGTAAATGATACACATGCATCACCAATTAATCGTGCAGATTGAAGAAAATTAGCAGCCATTACTGGTTTGAAAACGTTCAATTCATAATGTCCATTTGATCCTGCGATGCTTATGGTCACATCATTACCCATAACCTGTGCTGCAACCATGGTTACTGCTTCATTTTGAGTGGGGTTAACTTTTCCGGGCATAATTGAAGAACCTGGTTCATTATCTGGAATGTGGATCTCTCCAATTCCGGAACGTGGGCCGGAAGCAAGAAGACGTATATCATTTGCGATTTTCATCAGCGAAACTGCAATTTGTTTTAAGGCTCCATGGGTTTCTACAATGGCATCGTGCGCTGCAAGTGCTTCAAATTTATTTTCTGCCGTTATGAATGGCAGTCCCGTAAACTTTGCGATATAATCTGCAACTTTTACATCATAGCCCTTAGGGGTGTTGATACCGGTACCTACAGCGGTTCCTCCCAATGCTAATTCAGATAAATGGTCTAAGGTATTTCTAAGTGCTTTTAGTCCGTGGTTAAGTTGTGAAACATATCCCGAAAATTCCTGACCTAATGTTAACGGGGTTGCATCCATTAAGTGAGTACGACCAATCTTAACAACATCCTTAAATTTTTCAACTTTCAACTGCAGCGCATCACGAAGTTTCTCAACCCCCGGAATGGTAACTTCTGAAACCATTTTATAAGCCGCAATGTGCATAGCTGTTGGATAGGTGTCATTTGATGATTGCGATTTATTAACATCGTCGTTGGGATGCACAAATGTAGTGCCCTCACCCAGCTTATTTCCTTGCAGAACATGAGAACGATTAGCGATCACCTCATTTACATTCATGTTAGATTGCGTACCAGATCCTGTTTGCCAGATTACCAGAGGAAACTCAGAAGCTAGTTTACCCTCAAGAATTTCGTCACAAACCTGTGCAATGAGATCGCGTTTTTCAATAGATAAGATCCCACTGTCTGCATTTGTAAATGCTGCTGCTTTTTTAAGGAAGGC
>CAIJME010000081.1 GCA_903821625.1 uncultured Sphingobacteriales bacterium
AAAAATAAACTAATGACTAAACTAATTTTTATCCAATGCTTTCCACATATAATAAATGGGGACACCTGTCAACACAATGATCAATCCTGGCCAGGTAAAATTGGGCTTGTAAATAATAAGTAGAATACAGAAGCTGATTCCCATAATAATGTATAATGCGGGAAGAAAAGGATATCCAAAAGCTTTATAAGGTCTTTCTGCCTCTGGTCGTTTAACTCTTAAGATGTAGATTCCCAAAATGGTCAACACATAAAAAATGACCACAACAAAAGAGATCATATCGAGCAAATCCCCATATTTTCCACTCAAACATAATGCAGATGCCACTAAACATTGTAACCATAATCCGAATTCAGGAACGGCATGTTTATTTAAATTAGCTGTCTTTTTAAAGAATAAACCATCATTTGCCATGGTATGATAAACGCGGGCTCCGGCCAAAATTAATCCATTATTACAACCAAACGTTGATACCATAATCATCAATGCTATAATTACTGTTCCAACATTACCGAATATCACACTTGAAGCAGCAACAGCAACCCTGTCTTTTTCTGCGTATGCAATCTCTCCTAAAGGCAGAACTGCCAAATAAACAAGATTTGCAAGAACATATACTATGGTTACGATCATAGTTCCCAGAAATAAGCTCAATCCAATATTTCTCTTCGGATTTCTAACCTCACCGGCAATGAAGGTCACGTTATTCCATGCATCACTGCTAAAGATAGAACCAACCATGGCGGCAGCAACTGCACCAAGAGCGGCAGCAATGGTAAGTGACTGAAATGTACCATCGGGGCTTAGTTTTTGCATGCTCCAAGCATTCTCCCAATTAGATGTCCATATTTCAGGCTTCATTACAATAAATCCAAAGATAATTAGACCAAATAGGCTAAACAATTTGGTTAGAGTAAATGAAGTTTGAATCATTTTACCACCCTTTACTCCTTTTGTATTGATATAGGTAAGCAAGATAATTATAGCAATTGCCAGAACCTGAGCTGCTGATATTTTGACTGAACCCAGAGTAAGCAGAATAAGATCTTCACTAACCTGAGGCCATAAATAGGCGGTAAACTTTGAAAAAGCTACTCCAACCGCTGCAATTGTACCCGTTTGTATTACAGCAAAGAAACTCCAGCCATATAAAAACCCGACCAATGGATTGTACGCTTCTTTCAGATAAACATACTGACCACCAGCTTTCGGAAACATTGCACTGAGTTCTCCATAACTAACCGCCGCAATTAAGGTCATTAACCCGGTAATTAACCAAACAGCGATCAGCCATCCGGCAGAACCGACATTACGAGTAATATCAGCTGCAACAATAAAAATTCCGGAACCAATCATACTTCCTGCAACCAGTAATGTTGCATCCAGTAGACCGAGCTCACGCTTCATTTCATTTTGGTCTAAAGTTTCATTCATAATAATATTGAGTTTTGATTTAAGATTAAACTTACATTAAAAAAATAGCTGTAATCCATAAAATTATTCAAAATTCGAATATTCTTTATTTTGTTAAAAAAAAAGCATAAAAAATGCAAATAAATAATTTACATAACTTACTCATAATCAGAGGCTATGAATCCAACAATGAAGAAATATGATTGAATATGAATTTCAGTGTTTGATTAATAGAATAAGCCTGCTATTTTTGCCGATTGTATAAGAAAATATAACGAATATAAACAGAGCATTATCCATGGAGTTTTTACAAAACAATTTGATTTATTTAATACCAGCGATGGGGATTTTTGGTATCGTAATTATGGCTATAAAATCAGCCTGGGTTACTAAACAAGATCCAGGTGATGAAAACATGCAACGGCTTTCAGGTTATATTGCCGATGGAGCTATGGCTTTTCTTAAAGCTGAGTGGAAGGTACTTGGATATTTTTCAGTAATCGCAGCCATTTTATTAGCTTATTCCGGCACTCTAGTTGAAACTTCAAGCTGGGTAATTGCAATTTCATTTGTTATTGGTGCATTTACCTCAGCCCTTGCGGGTTATATAGGAATGAACATTGCCACTAAAGCAAATGTTCGTACTACTCAGGCTGCTCGTACAAGCTTAGCAAAAGCATTACAGGTTTCTTTCACTGGTGGAAGTGTAATGGGAATCGGTGTTGCTGGTCTTGCTGTTTTAGGGCTTGGAAGCTTATTCATTGTATTCTATAATATGTATGTTGTAAATACGGGTGGCAGTGTGAATGGAAAAGAGATGGAAAAAGCGCTCGAAGTTTTAGCTGGCTTTTCACTTGGTGCAGAGTCTATTGCCTTATTTGCACGTGTTGGTGGTGGTATTTATACTAAAGCTGCCGATGTAGGGGCTGATCTTGTGGGTAAAGTTGAAGCAGGTATCCCAGAAGATGATGTCAGAAATCCTGCAACTATTGCTGATAATGTTGGTGATAATGTTGGTGATGTAGCTGGTATGGGTGCCGATTTATTTGGATCGTATGTTGCAACGATATTGGCAACGATGATTCTTGGTCGCGAAATTGTTTCTGTCGATAATTTTGGAGGAATTGCTCCAATCTTATTGCCTATGCTTATTGCTGGCCTTGGATTAATTTTATCAATTGTTGCTACGGCATTTGTAAGAATCAGTAAAGAAACTGACAGTGTACAAAATGCGTTGAACATGGGTAACTGGTCTTCAATTATATTAACTGCTGTCGTTTCTTTCTTCGCAGTAAAATGGATGTTGCCTACTGGCGAAATGTTTATGAGCAGAGATATGGTGGGTGGCACCTTAAAAGAAGGAGCTATAGCCTTTACAAGTATGGATGTATTTTATTCCATCATTGTAGGACTGGTTGTAGGAACATTGATGAGTCTAATCACTGAATATTACACAGCAATGGGCAAACGTCCGGTGCTTAGTATAATCAAGCAATCATCTACAGGTCATGCAACCAATATCATTTCCGGTTTAGCCGTAGGAATGGAATCAACAGTTGCTCCTATTCTTGTGCTTGCTGCTGGTATTTACGGATCTTTCTATTTCGCTGGATTTTATGGTGTAGCAATTGCTGCAGCAGGAATGATGGCTACCACTGCAATGCAATTATCTATCGACGCTTTTGGTCCTATTGCAGATAACGCAGGTGGTATAGCCGAGATGAGTGGATTGCCTTCTGAGGTTAGAGATCGTACTGATAACCTAGATGCTGTTGGTAATACTACTGCGGCAACAGGAAAAGGTTTTGCAATTGCTTCAGCTGCATTAACATCACTTGCATTATTTGCAGCATTTGTTGGGGTTGCCGGTATAGATCATATTGATATTTATAAGGCAGACGTACTTGCAGGATTATTTGTAGGAGGTATGATTCCATTTATTTTCTCAGCACTTTGTATCTCTGCAGTAGGTAGAGCAGCTATGGACATGGTGAATGAAGTGCGCAGACAGTTTCGCGAAATTCCAGGAATCATGGAATACAAAGCAAAACCTGAATATGAAAAATGTGTGGCTATTTCAACAAAAGCATCCATTCGTGAAATGATGTTACCTGGTGCAATTGCCCTTATCGTTCCAATTATAATCGGATTTTCATTTGGGCCTGAGGTTTTAGGCGGACTTTTAGCAGGTGTTACTGTTTCAGGTGTATTGATGGGCATGTTCCAGTCTAATGCAGGTGGTGCATGGGATAATGCAAAAAAATCATTTGAAAAAGGTGTTGAGATCGATGGCGAGATGTACTACAAAAAATCTGAACCACATAAAGCTTCTGTTACAGGAGATACGGTTGGAGATCCATTTAAAGATACATCAGGTCCATCAATGAACATTCTAATCAAGCTGATGTCAATCGTATCCTTGATCATTGCCCCTCATATTTCTGCTGGCTTGAGTCATAAGGTAACTGTTGAAGTTCAAAAAGAAATAAAAGTAATCAAATCTGAAGATCAGGCAGGTAATACAACCCTCGATACCATTGTAAATACGACTGATACCATCACAAAATAATAGAGACACAAAAGGGAATTCAAATTGAATTCCCTTTTGTGTTAACTGAATACTAAGCTACTCATCTACTAAGCTGACTAATTAATATCTATATCTTTCTCAATTGCTAAGATCAATCAGGTTTCATAATACCATTTTTATTATTTACGTTTAAATTATACTTTAACATAAACTATATCAACTAAACCCATTCGTATGTTCCACAAAAAATCTATCGAACAGTTAATGTTCGAATCAAATGAGACCGGTGAAGGCACATTAAAACGATCATTAAGCAGTGTAAATCTGGTTGCTTTAGGGATAGGTGCAATTATTGGTGCCGGATTATTTTCGCTCACAGGAATTGCTGCCGCAGAGAATGCTGGGCCGGCAGTTACCATCTCATTTGCGCTAGCTGCTTTTGCCTGTGCATTTGCCGGACTTTGTTATGCAGAATTTGCATCCATGATTCCAGTTGCTGGAAGTGCATACACCTATTCTTATGCAACAATGGGTGAGTTTATGGCCTGGGTAATCGGTTGGGACCTAGTTCTTGAATATGCTTTAGGAGCTGCTACTGTAGCTGTAAGCTGGTCAAGATACCTGTTAGAACTACTTCACAAATACAATATTAATCTGCCACATGAATTCATTGTATCCCCATGGGAAACTATGAAATTGGGAGATGGAACCGTAATTAATGGCGGTATAATTAATTTACCTGCAATTTTTATTGTCAGTGTTCTTTCTCTTGTATTGATTCGTGGTACTCAGGGATCTGCGAATATGAATAACTTCCTGGTTATTTTAAAGGTAACAGTCGTATTAATATTCATCATTTTAGGATGGAGTCATATTAATCCCGACAATTATGTACCCTATATTCCAGAAAACACTGGTAAATTTGAAAATTTTGGATGGACAGGTATTTCAACAGGGGCAGCGGTAGTATTCTTTGCCTTTATTGGTTTTGATGCGGTATCAACTGCAGCTCAGGAAGCTAAAAATCCTCAAAAAGGCATGCCAATTGGAATATTAGGTTCACTGGTTGTTTGTACTATTCTTTATGTACTATTTGCTCACGTAATGACAGGTCTTGTTAATTATAAAGACTTTGCAGGCGATGCAAAACCTGCAGCTACAGCTTTTGCTATGACTGGTTATACCTATTTACAAGATGCTTTAATCATTGCAATCCTTGCCGGATATACCTCAGTTATTCTAGTAATGCTTATGGGCCAGTCACGTGTATTTTTCACAATGGCTAAAGATGGTCTATTGCCAAAATTCTTTGCAGCAGTTCATCCTAGTTTCCGCACCCCATGGAAAACTAATTTATTCTTCCTTGTTTTTGTAAGTCTTTTTGCTGGCTTAGTGCCAGTTTCAGATTTAGGACATATGGTAAGTATCGGTACCTTGTTTGCCTTTACCTTAGTTTGTATCGGAATCATGGTTCTACGTAAATCACTGCCAGATGTGGTCAGGCCATTTAGAACTCCATGGGTGCCTTTTGTGCCTGTAATGGGAATTATAGTTTGTGTGTATTTAATGTACACTTTGCCGGCAGAAAGCTGGTACCGTCTTGGAATTTGGATGACACTTGGTGTGATTATCTATTTCATCTATGGCAAAAAACACAGTAAAATTCGGGAACTGAGAGACGGAAAAATTGTTGAAAAAGACAGAGAGTAGTCTAACTACCACGAGTAGAAAAAAGGTTTCAGACATTTCTGAGACCTTTTTTTACTTTAAGGAATTTCAATACCGATTAATACCATTAAAAATTTAAAGAATCACAACTATGGAAAATTTAAACTATAACCAGATCCTATCTGTTTCAATGATTCTATTTGCCATCATTGATATACTTGGCTCCATTCCAATTGTTATCTCCTTAAGAAATAAAGTTGGCCATATCCAATCAGAAAAAGCATCTATCGTAGCATTAGTGCTGATGATATTATTTCTCTTTATTGGAGAAGAAATGCTAAAAATAATCGGTCTTGATATTTCTTCTTTTGCAATTGCCGGCTCTGTGGTGATTTTTATTATCGCAATGGAAATGATATTAGGAATTAATTTATTTAAAGAAGAAGCTCCAGAAAGTGCGTCTATTGTTCCACTTGCATTCCCCTTGATTGCAGGTTCAGGAACACTAACCACCCTCCTTTCCCTAAAATCGGAATATGCTACTCAAAATATTATTGTAGGAATAATCCTGAACATGATCTTTGTATATATTGTACTAAAGAATACCATCTATCTAGAGAAAATACTAGGCAAAACCGGCTTAAATATCATGCGTAAGGCATTTGGGATCATCCTCCTGGCTATTGCCATAAAGCTTTTCAGAAACAACACAGGATTATAATGGTTATTATTTGTCTTCAGGCTTAATTAACCTAGCAACAAACATAGTATCTGCCTTCCTGGTATAGCCATTGATCAATTCTAAGGCTTCTAGCTTCATTCCATGTTCAGACTGAAGGAAACTTACAATTTCTTCATTTTCCTCTCTAAAAACCGAGCAGGTTATATAGATTAATGGTTTGCCTGATTTTAGATACTTTAATGTATTTCCGGCAATAGTCTTTTGCAAGTTTTGAAATCCCTTAATTTTATATCCCTCAAACTGCCTAATCATTTCAGGAGTTCTTCCCCAGGTTCCTGAACCACTACAAGGAGCATCCAGAATGATACCATCAAACTCATAATCATGGAGCTCAGGATCAGGATTTGTAGTAAGATCAATTAATTTTTTCTGATAGGTACGTAATCCAGCTGCAATAAATCGTTCATCTAGATTATTAAGTACACTTTCCCGAATATCTGAAACTACTAGCTTAATATCAGGCTGTTCAGAAAACAATAACAATGATTTACCACCTGAAGCTGCGCAGGCATCCCACCAATGTTCATAACGGTTTGGCTTGAAATAGTTCAAGGTATGCTGCGAAGATAGATCCTGAACTTCAAATGGTTTAACAGAATAATTTGAATCTGGAAATAAGGAGCCTAGGTTTGTTCCATTTGGCAGTCCAATGGTAAAATCTCCAATTTGTTTGTACTCAATACCACTATCAAGAATTACTTTCAAAACATTGGACAGTGCCGCAGGATTTACCCGAATAAACAGGTCAGGCTGGATAAACAAAGAGGAAAGGAATTGATAGTGGTCAATCCCATCAGACAGGTGACTTGTAAAAGGGAAAACATCGGATAAGATAAAGCCTTCATTCACTTCGGCATACTTGATCTTTTCATCAAGCGATAAATTAATTATATCATTCAAATCAGAACGAAAATGTTGAAGAAAAGGATTGTCTACTGAGCAGCATAAGAACTCTGCAAGAAAAAGTCTTTGCTCGGTTGTTTTATCTGAAAAGGCCCTTCCTAATCTGAAATAATTGTACAACAACCTGGCTGCAGATCGGCGATCTGTTGAGCCCATCTGCTTGTTTTTCTTAAAAAACTCGGGCAAAAATTTAGTAATAGGCCTATCTCCAGGGTAAGTATCCAAAACCTTTAAAAAGGTTCTGAGCTGCTGTTCTGATCTCATTTTACCGGCTGAAGTTCAAAATTAGTATACCTGAGCAATAGTAGTTCAGTATTGATGTATCCAAGTTTAGGATCTTTATAAAACTTAAAAACAGTGTTTAGGCCCTGATAATCGTTATCCTCCAGATGATCTGCATAATCTTTTCCGTACTTTTCAAGTAGCCCTCCAAAATAATAGCCAATATCAAATCCTTTAAATGAATACTCTGAGGGCTCAATGCTATACTCATCCCGGTAACGTGCGATGAAATTTTTAACATTCTGCGCTTTATAATTCACGAAATATGAGGTAGAGATTCGTGATTTTAGAGCCTGCATCTTTTCCTGACTTAAATAGTTGGCTTTGATCCAGTTAGGGTGTCCAAATAACTCAATTTTATACTTTTGATTTACCAGTTTATACAGTTTATCTATTGTTGGCAGCAGAAATAACCGATCAGTAGAGGCAATAATCACTAGGTTAATTTTTGTAGGATCTAAATAACTTTCAATGGCAATAGCAGTGGGCCTTTCAATAATACGAAACTTTCCTCCCGATATCTTGGCCAAAGAGCTTTTGAAAAAGGAAGAAAACTTTGCATCTTCAGTTTTTTGAGTATTAATCAATACCACGTTAACCAATTCAGGTTTGTAATTCAAGTGTATAAATTCAGCTATTTTCTGTCCGTGCTGATCAATTGTATTATTTACAGTAACCAGACCCGGATTATTGAATTCAGCCGGCATCGATGCAGCCAAAGGTGAGATCTGCAAAGTCTGGCCTAATTCAGAGAAATCTGCAAAGGTCTTGATCGCATCCGGAAAAACAGGGCCAACAATCAAGTTGTTACTTCTAACCGAACTAGCCATAGCCAGGTTCACCACTCGGGTTTCCTGATTTTGTGTATCAAATACCTGCAGATTAAAAGTATGACCGTTTATTATAAGCGAGTCGAGTGCAAGCTTAAAACCCTGATAAAAATCTATTGCCAGATTAGCTTTTGCAATATCTTTACGGCCAGCAGTCTTAAGATTGATGGAATTTAATTCAAATGGTAGTAAAAGAGCTATAGAATGATTTGTAATCTTTTTTACAGGTACAATTTCTTTCTGTTCCTTTTTTTCTACTGGCCAAGTTATTTCAACTGATTTAGGGGGTATAATTTTTTTTGAGCATGCAGATAAAAGAACCAGCATGCTCAATAGTATTACAAAATTATTCCCACTCAATAGTCGCAGGCGGTTTGGAACTAATATCATACACAACTCTGTTAATTCCTTTTACATTATTAATTATTTCATTGGATATCTTAGCAAGAAGATCGTATGGCAAATGACTCCAATCTGCAGTCATCCCATCTACAGAACTTACAGCCCTTAAACAAATCACGTGCTCATAGGTTCTTTCATCGCCCATAACGCCAACAGATTGCACAGGCAAGAATATAGCACCTGCCTGCCAAACTTTGTCATACCATCCAGAAGATTTAAGGTTATTGATATAAATAGCATCGGCTTCCTGAAGAATAGCCACCTTTTCTGGGGTAATATCATCTAAAATTCGGATAGCTAGCCCTGGCCCTGGAAATGGATGTCTGCCTAACAGCGCACTATCCATACCTAATGTTTTACCCACTCTTCTTACTTCATCTTTAAATAGTGTATTTAAAGGTTCCACAACCTTAAGTTTCATAAAGTCAGGTAAACCTCCTACATTATGGTGTGATTTTATAGTAGCTGATGGACCTTTCACAGAAACTGATTCAATCACATCAGGATATATCGTACCCTGACCTAACCATTTTACATCCTGAACTTCTTGAGCAGCATCATCAAACACTTCAATAAATACCCTTCCAATTGCTTTTCTCTTCGTTTCAGGATCCTTGATTCCGGCAAGTTGACTTAAAAACCGATCCCCAGCCCTTACCCCGCGAACATTAAGTCCCATATGCTGATAAGAATCTAGAACCTGTTCAAACTCATTTTTACGCAATAAACCATTATCAACAAAAATGCAGTGAAGGTTTTTACCGATAGCCTGATGAAGTAGAACGGCAGCAACAGAAGAATCTACGCCTCCAGACAAACCTAAAATCACTTTATCATTGCCAATTTTATCTTTGAGGGCCTGAATAGTGGTTTCAATAAAAGCATCAGGAGTCCAATCCTGCTTGCAACCACAAATATCTACTAAAAAGTTTTGAAGTAATTGTTTCCCATCTGTGCTATGTGTTACTTCCGGGTGAAATTGAATGCCATATACCTTTGAATTCTTAATATGATATGCAGCAACTTTTACAGAATCAGTACTGGCAATGATCTCAAAATGATCCGGTATTGAGGCAATGGTATCTGCATGCGACATCCAGGTTTGAGATCCTTCCGGAATATTTTTAAAAAGTGGATGTGTATGATCAATAAAATCAAGGCAGGCTCTGCCATACTCACGTGTGGAGGATGCTTTAACCTCTCCACCAGATTTTTGAGCAATATATTGGGCTCCATAACAAACGCCAAGAATAGGAAATTTATGTTCCAGCGCTTCAATATCCACCTGAGGAGCGTCCTCTTGTCTTACTGAATAAGGGCTTCCAGAAAGGATAATTCCTTTGACCGAACTATCAAACTCTCCGGAGGAGTCCTTGAGGACAGGGAGGTGATTAAAGGGATGTATCTCGCAGTATACGTTTAGCTCTCTGACTCTACGTGCAATAAGTTGAGTGTATTGCGAACCGAAGTCAAGAATGATGATTTTTTCTTGCATGGGCAAAGATAACTTTTTTGTAGAGAGGCGGAAAGTATTGTGGAAAAGCTTTAAAGCTTTTTATCACATTTTTATTAAACTCAGTTAATTATTCCATGCAGTGCACCGCCTCTGGCACACATACTGTCAACTTTCTTTTCAACTTGGGGATCTTTGATGAGTTCTGGAGCATGATGTTTCTTTATGCGGGCATCGATGATCAGCGGACCCCTACAGCCCCAATGTTTATGCTCTGTAAATGAGTTAATGCCATAAATGTCATGCGAAGGATTACTTCTAGTAAAGCTTACCCAGACAAAATTATTAATCGTTTTGGCTACAAAACCTGCATCATCACACATGATAAAAAGTGGCAAGCCATCTAAATCTGAAGAAGCTAATGCACTATTCAGAATTTGTATTTCAGTTTCAGTCTGTTCATAGCTTAAAAATGGAGGTGCTTCAAGGGCTAAAACACCTGGCATAATCATTTTAAATTGATCAAATGGCCTTGGCAGAGCAAAGGAATCAGGCAATTCTGTCCATAAGGATCGTTTTTTATCTCCTGCAGCAGCAATAACAAGCTTTGAACCAGAATTAATATCAGTACCACTATAATCAAGGGTATCTATAGTTGTTCTGGTATAAAAATGCAAATCGCGACTTAAATCCATTCGTTCCAGGATGTGTTTTATAAAACCTGAAATATTACTTGTTTTAAGTGAAGGATCGTCTTCCTTATTAGAAATTAATAAATATTTAGCAAGACTAAGCTGACTTTTACCTAAAATATGATTGGCTATAGTTAAAATTTCTTGAGGCCTTTTTTCCTTAAGATAAGGAGTGTACCGTTCGCTACCAATAGCAAATAATAATGGATGTACACCTGCTGCATCAACCGCATTAACTTCATGAAGGCCCGGAATTTCTTTTGGAATAGCAGAGCCGGTAATATCATGAATCAATGCCCCAAAACTAGTGTCTTCCTGTGGTGGTCGGCCAACTACAGTAAACGACCAGATCGCATTTTTGCGATGGTAGACATTGCGAACCTTCAATAAGGGAAAAAGATGTTTAAGACTATAATAGCCCAAATGATCCCCAAATGGCCCCTCGGGTTTATTCTGACCGGGCTCAACCGTACCCGTAATCACAAAATCAGCATCTGATGAAATGCAGAAGCCTTCTGAATCATAAAAATATCGGAAGCGACGGTTTCCAAGAGCTCCGGCAAATGTCATTTCGGATAAGCCCTCAGGTAAAGGCATCACCGCTGCTAAGGGATGTGCTGGTGGTCCACCCACAAAAATACTAACCTTTAATGCCTTACCTTTTGCATTAGCTTTAGTCTGATGAACACCAATTCCACGATGTAATTGGTAATGCAGACCTATTTCTTGATTCTGAATATATTCATTTCCACCAAGCTGGATACGGTACATCCCTAAATTTGCATTCATGATGCCAGGTTGATCAATATCTTCTGTATAAACCTGAGGCATTGTTACAAAAGGGCCACCATCCATTGGCCAATTTACTATCTGAGGTAAAGCTGAAATACTTGTTTTGCCAAATTTTACAGGAGAAAAAAGACCATTCTTATAGGGCAAAGCAGAAAAGGCAGTCATGCCTGCGCCTGCATATTTTAATGGATTTTTCAATGCTTTTAATGGGTCAGATTTCAAATCGACCAGGGTCTTAATGGCATCAAGAGTATCCCTGAACATAAATCTAGACCTTTCTAAAGTGCCAAACAAGTTTGATACTGCAGGAAACTTACTGCCTTTTATATTTTCGAAGAGTATAGCGGGACCTTCCTGTTCAAATACACGCAAATGTATTGCAGCTGCCTCTAGATAAGGATCTACCTCTTCTTTTATCCGGATGAGATGTCCATTTTTTTCAAGATCAGAAACACATTCAGCGAGACTTTTATACCCCATGAGTTAAACTAAAAAACACCATTAAATGAGGATGCAATTTATGAATTTGTGGTTCAGGAAATTGAGAGTTTTGAATTTATGTTTAAAAGATTACAAAAGGGTATCGTACTTACGACATTCGATACCAAATTTAATTAAAAAGTCAACCCCTTCGTCACTTGGAAGCCCCTTGTATTCGGCATAAGAAGCCTTATACCATACCTTTTTAATGCCAGATGAATAAATGATCCTTGCACAAGAAATACATGGAGAAAGCGTTAAATAGAGTGTTGTGCCATCCAGAGACATGCCGTTCTTTACAGCATACAGAATAGCATTTTCTTCAGCATGCAATGCAAGTGAGCAACTATTCTTTGAATCGCGTGGGCAACCAGTTTCAGGCCATTCTTCATCACAATTATGTGTACCTGCTGGAGGTCCATTATAACCGATTGAGATGATCCTAGTATCTTTAGTTAAAACAGCACCGACCTGGGCTTTCACGCAATGTGAGCGTGAAGCCAGGTCGGTTGCTAGATTCATAAATATCAAGTCGAAGCTTGGTTTTCTATTCATTAATGCGATGCTTCTACGTCAAGTTTACTCACGTCAATTCCTTGTTTTTTCAATTCTGAGCTTACTTTGATAGCAAAGTATGCCAAATAAGCAAAACATAGGAAAGGAATGATATAGGAGAAGTGAATACCACTGGTATCCGCTAGAATTCCCTGCACTGGAGGAATAATCGCACCACCCAAGATCATCATGATAAGGAATGCAGATCCCTGGGAAGTGTATTTACCTAAACCTGTAATAGCAAGAGCAAAAATACATGGCCACATGATGGAACATGTAAGACCGCCGGCAAGAAATGCATAAATAGCCACCTGACCCGTAGTTAATAATCCGATAATCATTGCTACCGCTCCTAAAACACCAAAGGTTAAAAGCGTCTTAGCAGGCTTATCTTGACTATAGAAAAATCCGGCAATCAAAATAACCAGACAGACACCATAGATAAAAAATTGCTGCACTGAAGTACCATTTAAATGATTTACAAATAAAATCAATGAGAATGCGATAAAAGGCATTACAACGGTAAGAATGGTTTTTGTGGTTTTTGACAATTTAAATGCACTTACAGCACCCGTCCAGCGACCAATCATCATACTTCCCCAATACAGTGAAATAAATGGAGCAATTTCAGAATCAGAATAACCTCCAAATTCTGGCAACTGCAATAATGCCCCCATATTACTCTGTATAGTAACTTCAACACCTACGTACGTAAAAATTGCGATCATACCGAGAATAAGTTGAGGATAACCCATAGCACCCCAGCCTGTCTTATCTTTTCCTGCTGCTTTTAGTGATAACAATAGGGTCAAAATCATGATAAACAAAGAAAGATAAACTAATACTGAAATATCTACACCCGTGGCGGCTGCAATAGGATTTGCTGCAAGAATCAATAGAAATGCAACGAAAATAATAAATAAAGGAAGATTTGTTTTCCCGCTTGCTTCCACTTTCTCATCGCTAGTTACTTTAGGAAGTTTTGAAACCCAGAAGAAAAGTGCAACTGCTAGAAATAAACCTGCTAAAATATAGTATAGTGTATTTATTGAAGCAATTTCAACTTCCTTTGGTGCTGCGGCAGTTGCCGTACCAAAAAGAATAACACTCACGGCTATAGGGCCTAAAATGCCCCCTAAATTATTCACGCCACCAGCTAAGTTCAATCGGTTAGCACCAGTAACTGGGCTACCCAATGCCACAACGAATGGATTTGCCGCAGTTTGCTGAAGTGAAAACCCAATTGCAACAAAGAAAAAAGAAGTCAGTATGAATGCAAAAGAACCCGAGTCAACTGCAGGTATCATCATTAATGCCCCGCCTGCCGAAATAACAAGGCCTAAAGCAATACTGTTCTTGTATCCTAACTTATTCAGGATATCAACTTTAATAATTTTTGAAGCATAAAACAAAATAAGAGAGCCAATAAAATAACCTCCATAAAATGTAAAGTCAATTAACTGCGACTCAAATTGTGTTAAATTAAAGTGGGTCTTACAGAATGGGATAAAAATACCATTACTTGCAGCCAAAAAACCCCAGAAGAAAAACACTGTAATCAGTGTATATAATGCCGAAGCATAATTTTTTTGTGAATTGTTATCCATATCTAATTTTGTATGTTTTAAATAATTATCTAACATAAATTAATTTTCTCATATCTCTAAGTTTTAAATGTTTTTATCATTGATAGAGTAAAATTCTTTGATTTTAGGTTAATTTGTATTTTAACTATAATGAATAAAAATTCGGAATGATAGAATCAATCATCTCAGGAATTAGTTTGGGATTTGTACTTTCTTTTTTAACAGGGCCAGTTTTTTTTGCTCTGATTAAAACCAGTATTGAAAAAGGCTTTAACGCAGGCATCTATCTTGCGGCTGGCGTTGTAGTTTGTGATATATTTTATGTTGCTCTCACCATTTATGGCACTTCCTTTCTAGCCCTGGAGAACATTTACAGGATGCAGTTAGGAATAGCTGGCAGTATTATCTTATTGATTATAGGAATTTATTATCTGTTTAAAAAAGTTAAAGTCAATTATGAGCAAAATAGCTCAAAAAGACATTATACAGGCTATTTTCTCAAAGGATTTTTCATGTGTATTTTTAATCCTGCAATCCTACTCTATTGGTTGAGTGTTACAAGTGGAGTAATCTCAATGTCAGGAGAAATAAAACCTGTTGACATCCTTCCATTTTATGGTTCAATATTGATTACACAATTTAGCCTGGATGTGCTAAAAGCCTATTATGCAAATAAATTAAGGTATAAGATCAAAGAAAAGACAATTGCTAATCTCAATAAAATTGCGGGAGTGCTGATCTTGATATTTGCTGCAAGAATAATCTACAACCTCCTTACTGGACATTCACTGATTTAGTTCCATAAGTGCTCGATTGGGGATCAAATATGATCGGCATTTAACTAAGAAAAAATCAAAATTGGGATAAAGCATTAAACTGGCCTTCAAGATTCCAATTTGCATGCTACAATTTTGAAATAATTTAGTAGGCTCTTTGATTTTTTCCTTCCACCCAATTCATGAAAGCTTTATTCACCACCTTATTTCCACCCAGTGTTGGGTAGTTGCCAGAAAAATACCAATCGCCCAAATGAGAAGGAATAGCTTTGTGAAGATTATCAAGAGTCTGATAGATCACTTTTACTTCAGCTTTTATATCTTTTGGAGTAATGATCTGTGCAATCCTATCTGAAATTTCCTGATCTGTAAACTGGCTGTATATTTCCTGAACATAATTTTTTACCTGTTTATTCCCTAGCTTTTCTGATTCAATACAATTGCTATAAACACGTTTAATGACATCTTCTCGTCCGGTTTCTCTCAACAAAGATATGGTCGCTTCAAATGCAACAAACTCTCCCATTCTTGACATATCTATCCCATAACAATCCGGATATCTAATCTGCGGGGCAGAAGAAACCACGATAATCTTTTTAGGGCCTAAACGGTCTAAAATCTTTAGAATACTTTGTTTAAGGGTAGTTCCTCTAACAATCGAATCGTCAAGAATGACCAGGTTGTCTGTACCTCTGTTGATTAGTCCATAGGTGGTATCATAAACATGGGCAACCATATCCTGCCTATCCGCATCTTGAGTGATAAACGTTCTAAGCTTAACATCCTTTATTGCAATTTTTTCTATTCTAGCATTCAGGTTCAATACATCTTCAAGTTCAGAATCAGAAATTTTATCGGCTCGATTCAGTAAAGTATCTTTTTGAAAATCTCTGAGATATTTATGAACTCCTTCAACCATTCCGTAGAAGGCTACCTCAGCTGTATTGGGAATATAAGAAAATACCGTGTTTTTAAGATCATCCTCGATGGCATTGAATATCTGTGGACAAAGATAGAGGCCAAGTTGTTTTCGTTCCTTATAAATAGAGGCATCACTTCCTCTTGAGAAATAGATCCGCTCAAATGAGCATGATTTTTGTTCTTCAGGTTCTCTAAACTGCTCTTCACTAACCGTTCCATTCTTTTTAATAATGAGGGCATAACCAGGTTTAATCTCCTTTACAGATTCTAAAGGAACATTAAACGCAGTTTGTATGGCTGGACGCTCAGAAGTAACAATTACAATTTCATCGTCATGATAGTAGAATGCTGGCCTGATTCCTACAGGATCACGCATTACAAAGGCATCGCCGTGACCCAAAATACCGCTGATGGTATAACCACCATCCCAAGTCTTAGCAGAACGTCGCAAAATCGAAGCTACATCAATATGCTCTGCAATCTGGTGGCTG
>CAIJME010000082.1 GCA_903821625.1 uncultured Sphingobacteriales bacterium
CCCCCGCGACAATACCGTTAGTGCGGTGAAAGAAATTTTGGAACGTGATGCTGATGGTATTACTGAGGCAATGCGCACATTCGGACAAATGCGTACCCCACTTGCCATGATGAGCCGCTCAGTAGCCGGAGCCATCGGCAAAACCATGATCATTACCCTTCCGGGAAGCCCTAATGGTGCCAAAGAATCTCTGGAAGCTATATTACCGGGTGTATTTCATGCACGAAAGATGATGGAAGGCGGAGGTCATTGACCGGTTTTAACCTTGTTTGTTTTAAGATGACAAAACAAGGTTAATGGTGCCTTACCTCCGCTCTCACTCTGCTAGCGACTAAATTTCTCTTTCACTGTATCGACTAGATAATAGATCATCGGGACTAAAAACACAGTCAAGGTCAGGGATGAAAGCAGTCCGCCAATAATTACCCATGCTAATCCATTCTTCCATTCTGAAGCTGTTCCTGATGCCATTGCAATGGGAAGCATGCCAATAACCATAGAAAGTGTGGTCATCAAAATAGGCCGCATCCTTCCTTTTCCGGCCAGGATTAACGCTTCCTTGAAATGCTTACCCTCAGCCTTCAGCTGGTTAGTAAAATCCACGATCAGAATAGCATTTTTCACAACCAGCCCCATCAGCATTATCAATCCTAACAAGGAGAATAAACTCAAATTACTCAGTGATAAGTTTAAAGCCAGAAATGCGCCGATAGCAGCCAGCGGGATTGAAAATAATACGACAAAGGGATAGACAAAACTATCGTAAAGAGCTACCATTATAAGGTATATCAAAAGAAATGACATTAGCAAAACAGATCCCAGAGCCCCAAAACTATCATTCTGCCTTTTAATGTCGCTCCCCCAGGTCATTAGTATTCCATCTGGCAGCGGATTCTGTTTTAAATAGGCAACAACATCATCTGCCACAGTACCTGATGGCCTGCCCAGGGCATCTGAAGTTAATGTGACCGCAGGCTGGCGATCCAGTCGTTCCAGTAGAGATGGGGAATTACCTTGTTCAACTGTGGCAAATTGTGAAACCTTTATCGTCATCCCATTTGGGTTCACAATTGACAGGTTTTGAACGTCGTCATAGTTTTGGCGGCTAAATTCATCCAGCCAGATCCTTACAGGATACTCCGTGCCATTCTCGGTTAGAGTAGCATCATCATTTCCTGTAAATGCTGTCCTGAGATTAATTCCTACATAAGCAGTATTCAAGCCTAAACGTTGCATTTTATCCTTATCCGGTATGATTTTATATTCAGGATTTCCCTGTTCAACTGATAAACGAACATTATCAGCTCCAGGAATTTTTTCTATGATAGACCTCAAGTTATTCCCTGTTTTCATAACCAGATCAGAATTACTTCCGCTTAAGGTAATTTCAATAGGCGCTGAACGTGGAATTAAACCCAGTGCAGCCATGGAATAATTGATCCCCGGATACTTCATTTTCAGTTCTACACGAAGCTTTTTCATGAACTCTTCAGTCGGGACATTTTTCAGTTCCTTCTTTGATTTCAACTGTATGGTAAACTCTGTTTTATTTGCAGATCCAAGTCCAAGACTTCCAATACCGGTACTGGGGCCACCCACATTACTAAATACGCTAAGTACCTCCGGCTTTTCAGAAATCACTTGTGCAATTTTCAGAGAGATCAAATTATTCTGTTGAATAGACATCGATTTGTCAAACTCAAGATTCATTCTGAATTTTCCCTGATCGCCCGTTGAGATCAACTCCTTTCCAATAATTCCCTGTTTCATGATACCCAGGGTCATAGCTGAAAGCAATATCAAGATACCTGTGAAGATCAATTTGTGATTCAATACCCACTCAAGTTTTGTACCGTACCACTCCGTAAAGCCTTCGAGCTGACGCTCAAACCAAAGCAAAAAACGATTAAAAAAATTGCTGGGTTTCAGATCATCTTTCTTTCCAATTCTTGATGCCAGCCATGGGGTAAGCGTGAATCCTACCAACAAGCTGGTTAGTGTTGATGTAATCACAACGATAGAGAACTGCTTAAGCATATCAGCCACAAAAACCTGTAAAAAAAGAATAGGAAGGAATACCACCACATCGACCAGTGTTATGGACAAGGCCGAAAATCCAATCTCCAAACGTCCATCCATTGAAGCTGTTCTTTTTTCTTTACCCCTGTCCAAATGTTTTTGTATATTCTCTAATACAACAACTGCATCATCCACCAGTATTCCAATGATCAATGACATAGCAAGCAGAGTCATTAAATTGAGAGTATATCCCAGTATCCACATCACAGCAAATGCAGTGACCAGGGAAGTAGGAATGGCAATGATCACGATCAATGAATTTCTGAAACTTCTGAGAAAGAGCAGCATAACAATTGAAACCAGGATTACTGCCAGAATCAAATCAAAAACTACTGAATCAACTGCGGCAATGGTGTTATCAGTACTGTCATCCGCAATTACAAATTTTGTAGCTGAACCTGCATTCAGAGCTTCAATAGTTTTTATTTTTTCACGTACCGATCCAGAGACTTCTACTGCATTCGCATCGCCCTGCTTTTTCAACAATAGACCGATTCCATTTTTTCCATTAAAACGGCTGATCGATGTTATTTCTTTAATACCATCGGTCACATTTGCAATATCCTTGATATAAACCGGGCTACCCTGAACAGGCATGGCTATCTGAACGTTTTTAATATCCTCTATTTGGGAAAATTTTCCTGATAAACGAACCGAGCTTTTTTCTTTTTCTGTTTGTATCTGCCCGGTAGGAAGGTCAAGCCCGGAGCGGTTTATTGCTTCAACAACCTGTGTCAAAGAAAGCTTATACAATCTTAATTTATCCTGATCTACTCTGATCTGGATCTCTCGTTCCTGTCCGCCTAGTATGCTAATTTCTGCAACACCTTTAATCTGCTGTATCTGAGGCAGATACTCATCCTTCATCTTCTGATAGAATTCAGTAGCCGGTAAATTACTGGTGGCAATGATAGACATGATCGGAAGATCATTTGGAGAAACTTTTGTCATCACCGGACTCATAACATCGTCAGGAAGATCCTTCCGGATATTATCAATATAGCGCTGAGCATCCTGCATGGTTTTATCCAGATCTGTCCCGTACTTAAGATTGGCAATGATAACTGATGCATTTGGTAAGGATTTGGTCACCAGATAATCTACACCTTCCAGATTAGCTAAGGCATCCTCTATTTTTCGGGAAACAGAAGTTTCTACTTCAGATGGCTCTGCTCCGGGATAAACTGTCCTGATCACAACTACGGGTTGATTAAAATCAGGCATTAGTTCATAATTAAGATTTTTGTAGCCGATGATGCCTAAAAGTGTGAGCACACTAAAAAGCACGATGATCAGTGAAGGGCGTTTGATTGATATTTCTGTAAGATTCATTTCTTGATTATTTATTTAATGATCACATTAGCACCGTCAAAAAGATCTATAAAGCCAGACAGAATTATCATATCTCCTTCATCTAATCCACTTTTAATTACACTATTATTCTTTACCCGACCAGAGATGCTTATATTTTTCAGAAAAGCCTTTCCTTTCGATATAGTACCGATCTTTTCTATACTTCTGACCAAATAAACCTGAGCCTGATCATTTGTTTTAATTATCGCTGAAGAAGGAATCATTATTCCTTTTTCCTGAACAACAGATGAAATATTCACTTTTCCAAACATCCCTGATTTGATCTTCTGATCTGGTGTATTGCTCAGCGTAAATTGAATAGGATAACTACTTCCTGAATTAGCTTTATTTCCTATCAGTGTTGTTTTTCCTGACATATTAATTTCAGGATAGGCATCAGAAGTAATGCTGTATGAATGATTCTGAATAAACATATCTAAGTCATTCTCGGCAACATTTACCGTAAATTTCAACTTATGAATATCAGTGATCTGAAGCAAAGGAATTCCGGGGGAAGCAAATGCACCCTCCTCACTGATCTTAGCGGTGACAAAGCCATCAAATGGAGCTCTGATCGTTGTTTTATTGATCTGCTCGATCAACAATGCCCTTTGTACCTGGGATGACTTTAAACCAAGCTCAGCCTTTTCTAATTGAATGCCCTGAATAGCACCAGCCTTCGCTAATATCGAATATCGGGCTACATCTGACTGAAGGCCTTCTATCTGGACTTCAATATTCTTTAGTTGCAATTTCAATAATGAATTATCCAGAATGATCAGTGCCTGCCCCTTTTTTACAGAACTGCCAGCATCTACCAATACAGAATTGATCTTACCCTGAACTTCAGAACTGATCTTCGATTCTCTGTTTGGCTCAAATGTTCCTGTAAATGCGAATTCAGCATTTAAGTCTTCCAGTTTAATCGTTTCTGTTTGTACGTTAATTGCCTGTGCCTTATCATATTGATAAACACTCTTTTGAGTGATCTCTTTATTACTTTTCAGCTTGAAAACTGTAACCGCGATCAGGGCGATTGGAATAATGATGAATAAAACTTTTTTAATTACTGCCGATTTGCTGTTCATAGCTGTTATTTTTTGAATGTTGAAATGTTTCCGGTTAATTTTTTCAGTTCCAGGTCTGCCTTCAGATAGTCGACAACAGCAGAAAGATAGGTTTGCTGCGCTTCACGAAGAGCATTGTCACTAAGAAGTACATCGTTTAAGCTTGCTGTCTGATACTTTTGCTGAAGAAGAGTTTGCACATATATTGTTTGGGCAAGATTTAACTGTTCTGATATTGTTTTAATAGACCTTTGGGCAAGATTACGCTGAAGTTTTGCATTTTCTACCTGCATGGCATTTTGTTCATTTAATAAACTACTCTGAAGTGCATTGTTGTTTAATTCAAATCTTTTTTGATTCACTTTTTGCTGTGATACAGCACCGTTAAACAATGGAAATGAAAGCTGTAATCCGGCAAAGCCAACAGGATAAAATTTCAAAAATGAATTGGGTTGTTTATCGTATCCAAAAGCTGTTGTTCCATAAGTTCCAAATAAAGCAAGCATAGGCAATTTGGACTTTTTGAATGTGTTGAGTTCAACTTTTAACAAGCGGTTTTGTATTTCGGAGACCCGAACATCTATGCTGGAAAATGTCTGATAGTCTACAGGAAGTTGAAACTGTAAAGTTGGATCTATTTGAATATTCCTTTCAATAGATAAACCCATA
>CAIJME010000083.1 GCA_903821625.1 uncultured Sphingobacteriales bacterium
ATATCAGCAAGCTATCAATTGAATGGCTTATCCTCTCTGAAAAGTTCCTATAGCCGAAACACACAAAACCTTCATCTAATGTCTAATTCTACGGCAGGTTCTCCAACAGACCTGTACATTATGAGCAGTAATAATGTGAGTCCGGAAATAGCTGATCAAATTGCAATCGGATATTTCAGAAATTTAAATGAAGATAAGTATGAATTTTCTGCAGAGATGTATTACAAGAAAATGCAGGGACAAATTGAATATCGCAGTGGAACCGATCTACGTGGAAATAGAAATGTAGAAGCTGATTTACTTTTTGGCGATGGAAGAGCATACGGAATAGAATTATTTCTAAAAAAACGATTTGGTAAAATCAATGGATGGATCGGATATACACTTTCAAAAACTGAGCGCAAATTTAATGATATCAACAGCGGCCAATGGTTTCTTGCAAAACAGGATCGAACACATGATGTTTCATTAGTAGGTATCTATAGAGCAAGTGAAAGATGGACATTTTCATCCACATTTGTATATAATACCGGAAATGCTGTGACCTTCCCCGGAGGTAAATACCAGTTAAATAACACAACAGTTTTTTATTATCCTGAACGGAATTCAGACAGAATGCCAGATTACCATCGTCTTGATTTTTCGGCTACGTTAGAAGGAAAACCCAATAAGAAATTACAATCGAGCTGGTCTTTTGGGATCTATAATTTATACAACCGAAAAAATGCTTATTCAATCGATTTTAGAGACGATCCAGACGATAAAAGCAAAACACAGGCTGTAAGAACAACCTTATTCGGAATAATTCCTTCTGTTACCTGGAATTTTAAGTTTTAAAATGAAACAATGATGAACTTTCTTATGACCATTATACCTTTCTTTCAGGCATCAAAACTTAATTATAAGCTGGTAATTCTTGTCAGTTTATTCTTGTTTTCATCTTGCGAAAAAGTAATCAATCTTGAACTGAAAAAGGCAGAGCCGGTTATAGTGATAGAAGGCAGTATCAACGACCAGCTTGAAAATCAATTTGTCAAAATTTCAAAAACCACCCCTTTTACAGAGTCAAATACTTTCAATGGTTTTAAAGGAGCAAATGTGACCATTACCCCCACCAGTGGTATGCCAATTAATTTTACAGAAGTATCCCCAGGTTTGTATAGAAGTCAACGATTAAAAGGAACACCCGGACAAACTTATAAGCTGGAAGTTCTGGCAGATGGAAAGTTGTATACTGCCAGCTCCACCATGCCTTTACCTGTGATCCCCGATTCTGTAGGATTCAAAAAACTTAGCTTTTTTGGTAATGTAAATATATATCCCATTGTCTATTATAAAGATCCTTCAGGTGTACAGAATCAGTACCGATACCTGGTAAAAATCAATAATAAATATCAGGCAGATATTGTTTCTGAAGACCGGTTTAATGATGGAAATGCTGTTTCTGATTTAATCAATTATGATGGCGATGATTTAAAGTCGGGCGATATCATCACTATTGAAATGCAATCTATCGACCGCAATGTATTCAAATATTACTTTGCAATCAGCCAGATTGGAGGAAACGGAGGTCCACCGGTAGCTCCAGCAAATCCTAATTCTAATATCAGTAACGGAGCCCTCGGAATATTCAGTGCCCACACCAAATCAACCATTTCCATTGTTTTGAAATAGTACATTTTCATTCTTAAAGCAATACTAATCCAGCATTATTGGTTTTGTAAAAAGGATGCTGTTTTCACGATGAATATTCAGGTACAACTATTTTTTATATTCTTTTAACATTCCGAAAGCATTCTTGTATTTTGGCTGAAGAAAAAATAACATCCATGCGCATAAAAATACGTTTGATGTTCCTTGCTGGAATAAGTATAATCATAGCATCCTGTTCATCAAACCCTTACGGCCCAACGAACAAAGCCTATAAAAAACAAACAAAAGAATTAAGCAGAAAAATTCGGACTAATCCTGTAAATCCAACAGGTCAAGATTTTGTAGGTACCACAAATTTTGGACTTCGAAAACCCAATTTCGTGATTATTCATCATACCGCTCAAAACTCGACCGAGCAAACTCTAAAAACATTTACGTTGCCTCGTACCCAAGTTAGCGCCCATTATGTGATTGGAAAGGATGGAGCAATTTATCAGATGCTGAATGATTATTTAAGGGCATGGCATGGTGGAGCAGCAAAATGGGGAAACCTAACTGATATAAACTCTGCATCAATTGGAATAGAGCTTGATAATAATGGATTCGAGCCTTTTGCCCAAGCACAAATTAATAGCCTATTAAAAGTATTAGCAATTCTTAAGAAAACACATGCAATTCCTGTTGCTAATTTTATCGGCCATTCAGATATTGCACCTGGCCGAAAAGTGGATCCAAACATCACTTTTCCGTGGAAAACTCTTGCTGAAAACGGTTATGGTTTATGGCAGGATGAAACATTAAGTGACTCTATACCAGAAACATTTAACCAAATTGAAGCTCTACGCATTATTGGGTATGATATCAAAAATCCCCAAAATGCTATGAAATCCTTCCAACTTCATTTTTCACAAAAAGAAATTACAGGAATTTTGACTGAAGAAGAAATAAAAATTCTATTCAATCTATACAAGAAATATCTATGATGTTCAAGATTTGCTAATTTCCTTTGCCCAGGCGTCTTTCAAAGTTACGGTACGATTAAAAACCAAATGATCAGGACTTGAATCAATATCCAGGCTAAAATAACCTTTACGTATAAACTGATACCCGAAACCAGGTTTAGCATTGGCCAGATCAGGCTCTATAAATGCGTTTTTAATCACAGATAAACTATCCGGATTTATATATTCTTTAAAATCTCCCTCTTCGTTCGATGGATCTTCTACACGGAATAAACGGTCATATAAACGTATTTCGGCAGTTTTTGCTCCAGCAACACTAACCCAATGGATTGTTCCCTTCACGTGAATTCCACTGGTATCACTCCCACTCTTTGACTCTGGAATATAAGTACAATGAATTTCTGAAACACGACCGGTTTCATCCTTCACAAAGGAATCACATTGAATGATGTAAGCATTTTTTAAGCGGACCATAAGGCCTGGACCCAATCGGAAGTATTTCTTGGTTGGTTCTTCCATGAAGTCATCCCGTTCAATCCATAATTCAGAACTAAAAGGAATAGGACGCGATCCATCGCCACCCTCTACTTCAGGATTATTTTCAGCATCCATCACTTCAATTTGATCTTTAGGATAATTACTAATGATCAATTTTACCGGATCCATAACCGCCATTCTTCTCCAAGCCGACTTGTTAAGATCTTCACGAATACAGAATTCAAGCAAACCAAGATCGATCAGATTCTCTCTTCTTGCAACGCCA
>CAIJME010000084.1 GCA_903821625.1 uncultured Sphingobacteriales bacterium
CTCAACTGAGTTTGCTGAAGGATCAAAAACCCATTTTTGTTTTCCGCTTGTTGGATCTAAGGCAAATAACTTGAATTTTGAACTAGTTAAATACAATGTTCCATCGATAACTATCGGGTTACACTGCATCTCACTTCGGTTGGCAGTATCTTTATCGCCTGTATTAAAAATCCATGCCTCCTTTAAACCTGTAACATTCTCTAAATTGATTTGATCAATAGAGGAATATCGATTAGCATCTTTAGTCCCGCCATAATTGGCCCAGCCGGAATAATCATCAGATACTGAGTTTGAACAGGAAGAAAAGAGAATGATGCTAAGTGCTAAAAGGAGTAATGTTTTCATTTATTATTTCATAGGAATGACAAAGTAAGTACAAATACAAGAAGCAATTAAGGAATAAATGCTAATAAAAACAAGTAAATAGGTAATATTCAGGTAATTACTAATAAAAAATCTCATAAGCCAGGACTAATTAACTGGTCTATGAGATCTTAAATAAGGGGAATAAATTGAGCCTCAAAGAGCACTTAGCTCATTTTCAATTTCTTTTGAATATCGGCTACATAGCCTTTGAATTTTTTGTCTGTATCAATCAGATCATCAACTGTTTGACAGGCGTAGATTACTGTTGAGTGGTCGCGCCCACCAAAGAACGCACCAATTGACTTTAAGGATGTTTTAGTATGAAGCTTTGCCAGGTACATTGAGATTTGCCGAGCCTGAACAATTTCGCGTTTTCTGGTTTTAGATTTCACCATTTCGATAGGAACTTCAAAATACTCGCATACAAGCTTTTGAATATATTCCATTGAAATCTCTTTACTTGAATTCTTGATGAAATTCTTAAGCATTGATTTAGCCAAGTTCAGGTCAATTTCCTTTTTGTTGAGCGTAGATTGAGCCAATAGCGATACCATGGCACCTTCAAGCTCACGAACATTATTATCGATATTATGCGCAACATATTCAATGACTTCGGAAGGAAGTTCAATTCCATCAAAATACATTTTTTTGTTAAGAATAGCCATTCTAGTTTCAAGATCAGGAATCTGAAGGTCTGCTGATAAGCCCCATTTGAAACGAGATAATAGACGTTCTTCTAGGCCGGATAAATCTTTGGGAGCTTTGTCTGAGGTAATGATTAACTGTTTACCTGATTGATGCAGGTGGTTGAAAATATGAAAGAAAATATCTTGTGTTTTTTCTTTACCGGCAAAATTATGAACGTCGTCCATAATCAGAACATCCATTGCCTGATAGAAATTCACAAAATCATTAATGTTGTTATTCTTTAAAGCGTCAACAAATTGCTGTGTAAATTTTTCGCAAGAAACATAAAGCACCAATTTATCTGTCAGAGTACGTTTAATTTCGTTTCCAATTGCCTGCACAAGATGAGTTTTACCTAATCCAACTCCACCATAAATCATCAACGGATTAAATGAAGTGCCTCCAGGCTTCCCTGCAACAGCATAACCAGCTGAGCGTGCCAACCTATTGCAATCGCCTTCAATAAAATTTTCAAACGTATAATTCTGATTTAACTGAGGGTCAACCTGCAACTTTTTAAGCCCTGGAATTACAAAAGGATTTTTTATATCCTTATTCAGGGAAATTGGCATCGGCATTGATTGATTTTTACCCTCAGCACCATTACCATTGGATGGCATATTAGTGGTGTAGGGAATGCTAGTTGAAGACTTTTCAACTACAATGTTGTATTCCAACCTACCATCTTCTCCCAACTGCTTTTTTACTGTTTTTCTGAGTAGGCCAACATAGTGTTCTTCAAGCCATTCGTAAAAAAATAAACTCGGCACCTGTATAGTAAGCACATTCCCTTCAAGACGTAAGGCTTTTATAGGCTCAAACCAGGTTTTAAAACTCTGAGCCGGGATATTATCCTTAATAATCTGAAGACAGCTATTCCATACATGTGTAGAAGTTTTTTCCATATAATTTTACTAATAAACTGATTTACAATGGGTGCCGAAAGAAATGTTGATAACTCTTTGGAGAATCAATTATCGGAAAAAAAATTGATTTAAAAATTATAATTTGAAATTAGTTGTAACTAATTGTTATTCAATGAAATAACTTAATTTTTAGTGATTTAACTGTTAAGAAAAAAAAGCAATTATTTGGCATGATTTTGCTTAAAATATTGCCCTATTTATGGCAAAATTTACAATATTTAAAGTATTTATGCACATATATATTCAAAAGGCATTGCCAATGTTGGATTATGAAACTTTTTGAATAACTATTTGCGCCTTGATGAAAAATTCTGATTTAATAAACAAAGCTTAATTTTTTGCACTATTTTATGTTTTTAATGATTGTCTTTTGTCGAATCTTCATAGAAATATCCTGAATTACCTAGTTAATTAAGAACAATTTTTAGCTCGAATTCTGATGTTTAATTTTTAGTTTAATTAGATGATTAAATTCCAGCATTTACTTAAACAATTCCCCGAAAAATAAGAATATCCCGAAGCAATAATTTTCAAAAATGAATTGCTCGAAAACAAACAAGCTAATTATTTGAAATATTTTTCAGTTTCAATTAAGTAAAATTTTAAAAATTACTATTAGTTCAATAAGAAGCCATCCAATAAAACAGAAATTAATATTCGCCGAACTCTTTTCTAAAAGCATCAGCGATCTCGCCTAAAGTAGCATATACCTCTACTGCAGCTATAATGTAAGGCATTGTATTTAAACCCTTCTGTACAGAAACTCTTAAGGCTTTTAAAGCCTCATCAACAGCCAATCCGTCTCTTTTGGCCTTAAGACTGATCAGTTTATCAATCTGTACTTTTCGGATTGAATCATCTACTCGGAAAACTTCTGGTTTTAATCCTTCTGTATCCACATATTTATTTACTCCCACCAAGATAGCTTCTGTACTTTCTATGTCTTTTTGATACTGATAAGCCGAATTAGCAATTTCATTCTGAATATACCCTTCTTCAATTGCCGCAACTGAGCCACCTTTAGCGTCAATAATTTCGATATATTTCCATGCAGCTGCTTCAATTTCATCGGTTAAAGATTCGACAAAGAAAGAGCCTGCAAGCGGATCGACAGTATCAGTAACCCCGCTTTCGAATGCGATGATCTGCTGTGTTCTTAAAGCCACCTTGGCTGCAGCCTCTGTTGGTAATGAAAGTGCTTCATCAAATCCATTGGTATGCAAGGATTGTGTTCCGCCCAATACTGCTGCCATTGCCTGATTAGTTACCCTAATCACATTATTAAGCGGCTGCTGAGCAGTTAATGTGGATCCTCCTGTTTGCGTATGAAATCGCAGTTTCTGTGCAGCAGGATCTGTTGCACCCAGGCTTTTTGTGAGTTGTGCCCACATTCTTCTGGCAGCACGAAATTTTGCTATTTCTTCAAAAAAATTATTATGACAGTTAAAAAAGAAAGAAAGACGTTTAGCAAAAACATTAATATCTAAACCTTTGTCTATAGCTGCCTGCAAATAAGCCTTACCGTTGGCTAATGTAAAAGCGAGTTCCTGTACTGCCGTTGACCCTGCCTCCCGAATATGATAGCCGGATATAGAAATGGTATTCCATTTTGGAAGTTCTTTACTACAAAATTCAAAAACATCTGTAATAAGTCGCATAGATGCTTTAGGCGGATAAATATAAGTTCCGCGAGCAGCATATTCCTTCAAAATATCATTCTGAATAGTCCCTGAAATCTGCTTTAGATCGGCACCCTGCTTTCTTGCCAGGCAAATATACATAGCCAATAAGATTGGTGCAGTAGCATTGATGGTCATTGAACTCGTTACTTTACTAAGATCGATTCCATCAAAAAGAATCTCCATATCCATAAGAGAATCAATTGCCACGCCTACTTTTCCAACTTCACCATCAGACATTTCATGGTCTGAATCATAACCGATTTGTGTAGGAAGGTCAAAGGCCACAGATAATCCGGTTGTACCCTGCGAAAGCAAATAATGATACCGTTTATTGGATTCAAAAGCAGTTGAAAATCCTGCATACTGGCGCATAGTCCACATTCGACCCCTATACATATCTTTTTGAATTCCACGGGTAAAGGGATACTCACCAGGCAATTCCAGATTTTTAGGTTCTGTATAGACTTGCTTTACTTCAATTCCTGAACTAGTTTTAAATTTTTTTTCACTCATTTGTTTAAAATAAAGACTGAATATCCTTTTTTACAATGCTCAGTGCAAGGTCATATGGATTATCGCTTTCCAGATTAGCCAGATGATTAAGAACCGATTTACTCAATTCTAGAGCACTTGCTTCGGCCGGTAAAGCATTTGCAGCACTATTGATAATCCCAATAGTCTGTTCTTTGATCTTTTTTACCACAGACCAGGACATTTCAGTCACATAAATCTGCTGAGAGATATTGTGCTGGTATTCAGCTCGGATTTCGGTTATGATCAGTTTTTGCATTTCAATAGCGCTCATACCTGGCACATGCAAACGAACAAGTAGGTTTGATGGATTAATTCTTTCTAAGAATAATACGGTACGTTCATAAGCCTGAAGCCTTAATGGAAGGGTATGTCTTAGACCGGCTTTCTTCAATTCCAACCTTTGAAAGTTAAGATTTTGCAAGAATAATGGCTTCACAAAATACCAGGCGGCAAAGAATACTAGGAGACCTGAAAGTGTATATTTAACTATATCAAACAAAAAAGAAATATCATTCATGATTCTGAAATTGTTAACAGATGGTCAAAAAGCTGTAGATCAAAACAAAAGTGAGCAATTTCACGTATATTTGCTTAAGATTTTAAAAGAAATATGAGTACAGAAATTGCAAATCTTACAGCACCAGTTACCTTAACGGATGGGGCTAAGAAAGAAATAAAAAAACTTATTCAGCAGCAAGAACTAGGTTCAGATTACGGTTTACGCCTAGGAGTTGAAGGAGGCGGTTGTGCAGGAATGAATTATATTTTAGGTTTTGATCAAAAGAAGGAAGGCGATCAAGAATATAGTATTGATGAGATCACAGTTTTTATGCATAAGGCGCATGGGTTATATTTAGCTGGCATGGAAGTTGATTTCAAGGATGGATTAAATGCACGTGGATTTACTTTCAGCAACCCAAATGCCAGCAGTACCTGCGGTTGTGGCACATCATTCTCAGTTTAAAATATATTTTTGTAACATTTTACGAAGTCCTGCTGTCAAACCAGCAGGGCTTTTTATATTTATACTATGGCGGGAACAATGAGTTATTCTGAAAATGTTAAGGTTGCTATGCAATCTGTGAAGGGCAATAAGCTTCGAACATTTTTAACTGCAATCATCATAGCAATTGGCATAACCGCATTAGTTGGTATTTTAACCTCTATTGATGCAATTGAAGGATCTTTGAATAATACATTCTCAAGTATGGGAGCTAATTCCTTTACCATCAGAAACAGGGGTATCGGAATTCGAATTGGTGGAGGCGGGCAGAGACCTAAACGATATAAATCAATAGATTACAGACAAGCTACTGCATTTAAAAGCAATTTTGACTTCCCTGCAACTATATCCGTAAATACCTTTGCTTCATTTGGAGGAACTGCAAAATATGGGAATGAAAAGACCAATCCCAATATTTCTGTACTTGGTGCAGACGAAAATTATTTAATCTCGGCAGGATATAAAATAGCGAGTGGCAGAAATTTTTCTCAGTCGGAACTTAATTATGGGACAAGCGTAGTAATTATAGGCGATGAAATTAAGACCCGACTATTTCCTAATACTGATCCGATCAACCGAACAATCAGTATTGGAAATAATAAATTCCGAATCGTAGGACTACTGGTCGCAAAAGGCTCGAGTGTTGGTTTTGGAGGAGATAAGATCTGTATAATCC
This sequence comes from uncultured Sphingobacteriales bacterium, assembly GCA_903821625.1. Lineage (GTDB taxonomy): Bacteria > Bacteroidota > Bacteroidia > Sphingobacteriales > Sphingobacteriaceae > Daejeonella. The sequence continues at coordinate 5,875 of CAIJME010000084.1, forward strand.
CGCTACTTCGTGCCAAGCAGGTAATGACCATCTCAAATCCATCTTACACTATTTCTGTAATGAGTGATGATCCAGCTCAAATGGAATATGCAATTGGCGAGGCAACATCATTGTTCAGAAACGTCAGGAATTTAAAAATAGCGGATGAGAATAATTTTGAAATAACAAAAAGTGATGCTATTGCTCAAACGCTAGTTGAAAACCTAAGATTTGTTCGAATTGGAGGAATTGTTATTGGGGCCATCACACTTATTGGGGCTGCAATTGCGCTGATGAATATCATGATCGTCTCAGTAACAGAACGAACCCGTGAAATAGGAATTCGCAAGGCTATTGGTGCAACACCTTTGGTTATTCGAAGGCAATTCTTAATTGAGGCAATCGTTATTTGTTTGATGGGAGGTATCACAGGAGTAATTTTAGGAATCCTAATTGGCAATTTGCTCTCCATGGTGATGGGCGGATCATTCATTATGCCCTGGGTTTGGACGATCCTTGGTTTAACCCTTTGTATTGGGGTAGGCTTAATTTCTGGACTTTACCCTGCGGTTAAAGCATCCAAGTTGGATCCTGTGGATTCGCTAAGGTATGAGTAAAGGGAGGGGAAAGGGGAAAGGGGAAAGCTGAAAGGGTAAAGCTAAAAGCTGAAAGCCTAAAGTTGAAAGGTTAAAGCTGAAAGGGGAAAGGGGAAAGGGGAAAGCTAAAAGGTGAAAGCGAAAAGCTGAAAGGTTAAAGCGAAAAGCTGAAAGGTTAAAGCAAAAAAGGGGAAAAAGGAAATGTAGAGCTTTATCTCTTTCCGTATTGATCATTATAATACGATTGATAATTACCAGAGGTTACACTTTGAAGCCAGTCCTCATTATTTAAAAACCAATCCACAGTTTTTTCAAGTCCCTCTTCAAATTGTAAGCTCGGCTTCCAACCCAGATCTGCTTGTAGTTTTGAAGAATCAATTGCATATCTCAGGTCATGCCCAGCACGATCTGTTACAAAAGTGATGAGTTTTGCTGATGCGCCAGGTTCTCTTCCTAACTTTTGATCCATGATTTTACACAACAAACGAATCAGATCAATATTTGTCCACTCGTTATGACCTCCAATATTATAGGTAGTTCCGGCAGGAGCTTGATGAAAAATTAAGTCAATTGCACGAGCATGATCTTCTACCCATAACCAGTCGCGGATATTTTCACCTTTCCCATAAACCGGAATAGGAAGGTTATTTTTAATGTTATTAATAGAAAGTGGGATTAGCTTTTCAGGAAAATGAAAAGATCCATAATTATTAGAACAATTAGAGATCACCGCATCCATACCGTATGTATCGTGGTAGGATCTAACAAAATGGTCAGAACTGGCTTTAGAAGCTGAATAAGGGCTATGGGGATCATAGGCTGTTTGCTCAGTAAATAAACCTGTTTCTCCAAGACTTCCATAAACTTCGTCTGTTGAAACATGATAGAAGCGATGATTACTATACTCGCTTTTCCATTGATGACGAGCTGCATTCAAAAGGTTGACAGTACCCACAACATTGGTCATAACAAACTCTAAAGGATTACTTATTGATCTGTCGACATGCGATTCGGCTGCAAGGTGTATCACTGAGTCGATCTGTTCTTTACTGAATAATTGATCAATGAATGCAGCATCAACGATATCGCCCTTTATGAATTTATAGTTAGGGCTTTGCTCAATATCCTTAAGGTTAAGAAGATTTCCGGCATAGGTTAACTTATCCAGGTTGATAATCTGGTAATTGGGATAGTTATTTACAAATCGCCTAACAACATGAGAGCCGATAAAACCCGCTCCACCGGTAATCAAAATTTTCTTCATTTTTAAGATATATTTTTTATGAGGGGAACATGAGCTCCACAAATTAATTCAAAATTTTATAGAGGATTCTGTTTGATATATTTCTCCCATTCCCATGCAGAGCTCATCATGTCCAATAAACCCAGCTCCGCTTTCCATGAAAGATCACGCTCAGCTTTAGTTACATCACCAAAGATGCGGATAATATCACCAGGCCTTCTTGGGCCAATAGAATAATTCAATTTTTGGCCGGTTGCATTTTCAAAGGCATGAATTACTTCTAAAACAGAATTGCCACGACCGGTCCCAATATTATAAATGTCGAATTGTTCTGGCTCAGCCTCTAACTTTTTTATGGCGGCAACATGCGCCTTTGCTAGGTCGACTACATGAATATAATCTCTGATACAAGTACCATCGATCGTGTCGTAATCATCCCCAAAGACAATGATATTACCCCTTTTACCAATTGCAGCTTGTGTAATGAAAGGAACTAAATTCTGAGGTACACCAATGGGTAACTCTCCGATTAATGCCGAAGAATGAGCTCCTACCGGATTAAAGTACCGAAGTGCGATTACCTTAAAGTTTGGGTTTACTCGGGCAGTTTCACTTAAAATTTCTTCGGCAATCTGCTTCGTGTTTCCGTAGGTTGATTCTGCCCTTTTTACTGCGGCAAGCTCATTTACAGGTAGGCTATCCGGCTCGCCATAAACAGTGCAGCTCGATGAAAAAACAATATTCATCTTTCGTTCAGAAGCAGCCAAAAGTAAATTGACCAGCGAGTAAATATTATTTTTATAATACTTTAGAGGTTCTTTTTCTGATTCACCAACACTTTTAAATGCTGCGAAGTGTACAATTCCTTCTATATCGGGGTGATTATCCAGAAATTGACGAGTCAACTTTTCATCGCATAGATCAAAATTAAAGAATTCAGGCTTTTTGCCAGTGATCTTCATGATCTGGTCAATTATTTGAGGACTTGAATTAGAAAGATTGTCGACAATTATTGGTACATACCCTGCATTGATTAATTCAACAACGGTATGCGAACCTATATAACCTGTACCCCCTGTAACTAAAATTTTTTGTCCGGGCATTATTTATTATTGTAATATGTAAAATCTTTATGCTTTATTTCTTGCTCTGGCAATGATTTAAAGTAATCATAAGTGATCTTTAACCCTTCTGCACGATTCACTTTTGGTTCCCATGAAAGTATATTTCTGGCTTTAGTAATATCAGGCCTTCGTTGTTTAGGATCATCGGTAGGCAACGGATTATAAATCATTTTTTGCTTCGTTCCTGTGAGCTTGATGATTTCTTCACCAAATTCTTTTATAGTGATCTCGTCAGGATTGCCAATATTTACAGGCATAGAATAATCTGAGAATAGCAAGCGGTAAATTCCTTCTACCAGATCATCAACATAACAGAATGAACGGGTTTGAGAGCCATCGCCAAACACGGTTAAGTCTTCACCCCTTAAAGCCTGACCAATAAATGCAGGCAATACTCTGCCATCATTTAGGCGCATCCGCGGGCCATAAGTATTGAATATTCTGACAATTCGAGTCTCTAAACCATGAAATGTATGATAAGCCATGGTCATTGCTTCCTGAAAACGCTTGGCTTCATCATAAACTCCCCGCGGTCCAACAGGATTAACATTGCCCCAATACTCTTC
>CAIJME010000085.1 GCA_903821625.1 uncultured Sphingobacteriales bacterium
CATGGAAAAAATCGTTGAATTGATTGATGAAGTGATTACAAATCCTGAAAGTGCATCCAATGCAAAAAAAGTGACTAAAAAAGTCAATGAAATGATGGAAAAGCATCCGCTTTACGCGAAATAAATTCAATTTTACAATTGGAAAATCCCTCTTCGCATTTTGTGATGAGGGATTTTTTTTTGAAAAGAATCAAGGCGTAAACTTTTTTTAGGAGGATACAGTTTTGGATGTTGCTGTGCATGGACCCCACTAGAGGGCGACTAAATGCCTATTCAATTCCAGTACAATAAGTATTAAACCTAATTTAGATCAACCCGAACAAAAAACATTTATTTCCACTTCCCCCTAAAAAACACCCTCAACGCAATTTTCTTTTCTAGGTAAGATTTACCCTTCAGCTTCATAAATTTCTGAATTAGATTTTTCTGATCTGCATTGAGATTATGCTCGAAAGTATGGTAAAACTCAGTCACAAAACTGATTTGATCTTCAAATAGGTCGTTCTTCTTAAAGGACTGACGTACTTCTGCCCACCATCGGCTCAACCTACCCAATTTATGAAAATCGCCAACATCTGTAGCGTTATCCCTGTGTTTACGATACCAGATCAAGGAATCTGGAACTACGGCAGCCTCCCCAAATGTATACGCGATCAAAGACATCCAGGTATCATGATTTAAACTAGCATTTTCGGGGATACTTGAAAAATAGTTCCTCATGTTTGGATTCATCAACATGGTACAACCATTCACAAAACAGCCAAACAAAAGTGTATCCAAACAATGAATGTAATCTCCCTGCCCTAGTTCATTCCGGAATGACTGATTCAACAGATTCTTATTTTCATCCACAAAAATCAGATCAGAATAAACCATAGCTGGTCGTTGACCATTTTCTATTTTGAGTAAAAGCGCTGCTGCAGCCTGAATTTTACCAGGCAGCCAAATATCATCCTGATCAGATAAAGCAATATAATGATCAGGTGAAGTCAAGGAAACAGCCCTTTTAAAATTACCAATAAACCCAAGTCTATTGTCATTTACGAAATACTTTAAAAGTCCTTTCTGCTGATATTTATCGAGTATTTTTTGGGTACCATCGGTAGATTGGTCATCACATACAATAATTTCAGAAGGCAAAAGTGTTTGAGAAAGTATAGAATCAAGCTGCTCTTCCAGATATTTTCCGCCATTATAGGTAGCCATAGCTACAGAAATGGAAGGATACACAATTGATTCCGGCAATTTTGGGGTCATTATATTGAATGATTAGGCTATCATGCCGAGTTTTTTAATTGCAATGATTGTAAAAATACCTGTTAAAAATAAGAAATATTATGGTTTAATGAAGGTCCCTCACTTGCTGAAGGGCAAGGTTCGGGATGACAGGTGGGATTACGATTGGAATTTATTTATCTAAGCACTATCCACCTGTCATTGCGAGCGTTTGAGGGAACTTAGTTTTTGAAGGCTGATTTGTTTATGGTTGAACAAAGGTCCCTCACTTGCTGAAGGGCAGGATTCGGGATGACACGTGGGAGTTAGATTGAAATTTATTTTTCTAAGCGCTATCCACC
>CAIJME010000086.1 GCA_903821625.1 uncultured Sphingobacteriales bacterium
ATCAGGATATGGAAAACAGGCTTTTTGCTCTTGAGTTATTGGACAATACCTTAAATGATGAATTAAAGAAAAGGCTTATACCCATTTTTGAGCCTACGTCATTTGATCAGAAAATTCACGGACTTCAGAAATTTGTTCCTGTTCAGTCAGAAAGTAAAGAGAAAATACTAAAGGAGCTATTGATGAAAGATTTTATCCTTGTTAATCCAAGCCTTAAGGAAGCATGCCTGATTGCATACTATAAACTGACAAAAGATGATTCTGTACTTAAAGCCTTCGTTACCAGTAAAATCAATAATCTACAATCAAAAGCCTCGGAACTGCTAAAAAATAATGATCGAAGTTTAAAAGTTATAATGATTTCAGAATTTAAAAAAACATACAAACTTAGTTCATTGCAGTGTTCTTACCTATTTAATCAAGCTGTCTATACTGCAAGTACAAAAACAAATAAATCTAGGTCTGTTATGAAAGTCAAAATTGATAATTCTTATTCAGTTATGATGGGGCCTGAACATGAAAGTTTGATTGTTGATGCGTATGCTCTTGCCCTTTTTATTGATAAGAATCAATCCGGGGCATAACCAATCATCAGAAAACGGTCAGCATTTTCTTCTTTTAGATTGAATCGTTGAAAAACATCCATGCCAAGGTTTTCTGTGGCCTTTATTAACCTTTGTTGCTCACTAAATGAATAGGTTGTGTTTTCTGCTACAGAACGTAAAATAAATGGATGCTGTTGATCTATTAAAATTCCTTTAAATTTTTCGGCTATTATCTTTTGTGCTATTTTTTCACCAGCTTGATCAAAATTTCCGTTCATATCGGGCTGTACATCGGATACATATTTGTTAAACCAATAATATACAATAGGAGTGGCTGTTGTCCACCATAACAAATATTTTTGGTTGTCTCGCTTTTCCCTTTTTCGACAATCCTCCATAAATTTAAAATAGAGTGACTTACCTAATCCCATTCCTTTCAAATCATCCCTGCAACCACTTAATCCAAGATAATAAGTATCCTCGTCATTAACCTTTTCGAAATTGATCATGAAAAATGCAAGTAGATCATCATTCTGGGTATTAGTAATTATATAAATATCTTGATTATGCGCTATCTCACGTTCAATAAGTTGGATATTCGTGATATAACTGGCGTTTGTGAGATCAAGTATCTGGGAAACCAAATACGTATCTGATTTGAAATTTGTGCGTAGTTGAATTGATGAAATATGTTCCATTTACGATTTTAAATATAAGTAAATTGAACAGGATAAATACAAAAATAACTCTCTAAAACCACAGTTTCATATATTTTTTTATAAATTAAACTAAATCAGTATTCCTTAAAAGTTTAAAAGATTTACGAAAGTCACGAATTAATAAGGTTTAAAAACCACAAAGCATTTTCTGCTTACAGCAAAAAAAAACTTTAATTTGTAGGGTTGGCAGGATTAGCTGCGCTGATCCTGAGGAGGAGGGCCGTTACAAATATAAGCCTTACGCTTTTCGTGCCTCGAAGCTATTGAATTAATTAATACAAAACGTGATTTGACGTGTGGCAGGATTAGCTGCGCTGATCCTGAGTAGGGGGGCCGTTACAAAGTTAAGCCTTACGCTTCTCGTGCCTCGAAGCTGGCTTTGTTGTTTTTGATTGCTTAATATAAAATGTGATTTGACGTGTGGCAGGATTAGCTGCGCTGATCCTGAGAAGGGGGGCCGTTACAAAGTTAAGCCTTACGCTTCTCGTGCCTCGAAGCTA
>CAIJME010000087.1 GCA_903821625.1 uncultured Sphingobacteriales bacterium
ACTTTTGAAAATAGAAAAATTATAATTTTAGATTGACATTGATTTTTTTATTCCTTTGTGGCTAATCAAAAAACTAGTTTATCATCTCCTAAATAAAACGTGAAATTTTATTGAAATTTAGAATCAAATTACCAGAAGTTCTTGCCATTATCACTTCATGAATAAAGTTATCTTAAAACACCTAAAAACTTTCGAAATGATCGGCGTGATCATGAGGATAATAAGTTTTACATTGGTAAGCTGGCTTGGCCCGGAAAGCCCGTTTCTTTTTGTCTGGATTTTTAATTCGCTTGATGCAATCTTACTTTCCTGGTGTGCTATACTTAAAAAAGACAGAGCCTACACTGTATTGAATCTGTTCTGGATTCTGGTGGGAATTATAGGTATAATAAGAGCTAGCGGCCTATTACGATAGCATCAATAGTTGATCTAACAGAATATTTCAATTCTTATTTTTTCATTTTTGATCGTATATTTTTTTACCTTGTTTTGATTTACACAACATGATATATTTTGAGAATGAAAAATAATAAGGAAAAAAAATACACCTATCTCAAGACTCAGTTTTTTAAAAAACACCGGTATTGTAGCAGCAGGATTAACCTTTCTGCCAGGTTTGGTTAGTTCAAAGCTTAGAAATAGCTTATTGAGCTCAGGCTTAGCTGCCGGGAATATCATTGATTACCAGATAATAATCCCATCTCTGGTCAGTTCCATAGAAAATCAAGCAGCCCAACAACTTCAAAAATATCTGTCTAAAATATCTGTAAAACCCATTCCAATTGCAGAAGAGGGAAAGACAGTGGTTACCAATGGCATATATCTTGGCGAAACAGAATTTGCCAAGGCAAATGAGATCAATTTCAATCAGCTACCTGAAGCAGGTTTTATTAATAAAACTAGCGGCGACAATTTTATCATTGTCGGTGGGTCAAAAAAGGGATTACTTTTTGGAGTGTATGATCTATTGGAAGGTTTAGGATTCAGAAAATATTCTAATGAAGATGCTACAAGCCCGAAGATGAAATCATTTGAACCGGAACAGGGAATAAAAACTTATGAGCCGCTGATAAAATACAGAACAACGTCTTATAGTCAAATGGCAGATCAGGAATATTCAGACTGGCATAAACTCTCATCAAGAGATGACTGGGGATTATTTGTACATACATTCAACACGCTTGTACCGCAACAAATTTACGGTAAAACTCATCCTGAGTATTATTCACTGATCGCTGGCAAGCGACAACCAGGCACCCAACTTTGTCTTTCGAATCCGGAAGTATTGCAAGTATTGGTTGAAAGCCTTAAAAATAAGATACAACAAAAACCTGCCTCTACTTATTGGTCTGTAAGCCAGGATGATAACGACAGATACTGTCAATGCGATGCTTGTAAAGCATTAAATGAAAAATACGGAAAAGTTCCAAGTGGATCTATCATTTACTTTGTAAACCAGGTAGCCAAAGAATTCCCGGATAAAATCATTTCGACCCTAGCCTATTGGTACACCAGGAAAGCTCCTAAAAATATTGAAATTGAGTCGAATGTAAATATTATGCTCTGCAATATTGAAAGTAGAAGGCAAGCACCTGTATTTATTACCGACCCTGCATTTTCAAATGATCTGAGAGATTGGGGAGCACTTTCAAAAGATATCCTGATCTGGGATTATAATATTCAATTCACCAATTACATTTCACCTTTCCCAAATCTATATACCTTAAAGCCCAATATTAAATTCTATACCGATAATCAAGTCAAAGGTTTGTTCATGCAGGCAAATGATGAATCGGCAGCTGAAATGGCCTTGCTTCGATCCTACCTGATCAGCAAACTCATGTGGAATCCGGATGCAGATGACAAAGCAATCATCAATGAATTTCTTACCGGCTATTTTGGTGCAGCAGCTCCATTTATACTTCAATACATCGAAAGCATGCAGGAATCTCTGGTAAAAAGCGGAATGGTACTGAGTATTTTTGGAGATCCAATCCACGCAAAAAACTCCTATTTGTCTGCAGAAATGATGCAGCAGTATAAGCTGCTATTTGATAATGCAGAAAAGGCTGTAATAGCTGATGCAAAATTAGTACAGCGTGTAAGAACCGCGCGACTTCCAATTATGTATGCAGAAATTCAGATCGGACGCACCGAAATCGATACAGCAAGAAGCATGTTCCGCAAGGGAATCAATGGTTATATACTTGCAAAACCAGAAATGAAGGCGCTGGTTAATCGTTTTGCAGATATATGTAAACTAAATAAAGTAAAACTGGTACGTGAGCGGGCCGGAACACCTGAGCATTATCGTGCGTCGTATAACCGCATCTTCAGCAATATGGAGGGAATGACCAAGGTAAAATCATTCCGAAAAAATATCACTCCAATCACTAATCCGAACCCAAAATCAAAAGGACTTGAAAGCCTTACCGATGGTGTTTTTGCTTCGTATGAATCGTGGCAAGAAGCAGATCAGAACTGGGTTTATTATACCGGACAGCACATGGATTTTATTCTCGATCTGGGATCAGTGATGCCTATAACTTCTGTCAATATGGATTTTCTTAATCCGCAGGCACAACCCGACTGGCATTTGTTTGCGCTTCCTAAACATGTAAGCTATTCACTATCTGCAGATGGGAATAATTATTCCGAACCGGTAATGATCATTAACGAAAATAATCCAAACCCGCTTGAAAATCCGGAGATCATCAAAATTTCTATCCTGCCTTTTCAAGCAATTATGAAGCCTGGAACAAAGGCTCGCTATATTAAAGTTCATGCAGAAAGCTTATTGAAAACTCCATCATGGCATATCCGATCAGGGCAAGATATTTCTATTTATTGTGATGAGATTGTAGTGAAGTAGTTGGTTAAAAAAGGTAGGGCCCCGCGGCTATGAGCGGAATGAAATTATAGGTGCTTGGTAACACCAAGCACAAGGAAAGTTAATTGCGTCGTATTTAATTTTTCTAAATCGCTATGCACGTGTCATCCTGAACAGCGTGAAGGAACTTTGTTGTATGAAGGGGGACTTTGTTTTTCCCGCTCATTGCCGCGGGAATGGATAGTGTCTTTTGTCTTGAAACAAAAGGCACCAATGCCGAAGCGCCCTCTAAAAATAAATATTGGTTTAATCCATTAGCCAATTTTCAAATGAATCATTTTATAGCCACTTTGCTGTGTATGTAAGCATAAAAAATTAAATAAGCTTGACGGCACGAACAGAAAACGTATTATTCTTATTATAATAATCTTTTTGGGTGCCAAAGACTAAATCCTGATTCCAAGCGAAATCGGAGTTGTTGACCTCGGTTAAACTCCAATAATAGCCGCCTTCAAAATTGCCAATTTCGTCCTTGTTTTCGTATAAAATATTTAATTCGTCCTTGCTAGGTAATCTCCAGCCATTTCCTAATTCCTCACTTGCTGCTTTTGCATCTGTCCAATTCATCTTATCTGGGAAATCAAACTGTACTA
>CAIJME010000088.1 GCA_903821625.1 uncultured Sphingobacteriales bacterium
CCGCGACCGGCCAAAATCAAAGGAGGAGATTATTCCTCAACTTGCCAAGGCCGAGCAAAAGCCTGCTGCAACCAAGAAATCGAATAAAAAAAGTACTCCGGCAAAGAGTGTTCCTGCAAAAAGTACGCCTTCCAAGGCTAATCCTTCAAAAAAAACGGAGCAAAGTACGCCTGCTAAAGTGGTACCTAAAGCAGCTGTAAAAACGGCGTCTAAAAATATTCAGAATTAAGAAATCTGATCAGCTTCTCCATGGCTCTTGCCCGGTGACTGATTCTGTTTTTCTCGTCGGCAGTCATTTCTGCAAAGCTGATATCGTATCCTTCAGGCACAAATATAGGATCATAGCCAAAGCCCTTGCTTCCGGATCGCTGCTGGCTGATTATACCTTCAATACTCCCTTCAAAGAGATGCTCTTTGCCTCCTATTATCAAGGATATCACTGTTTTGAATCGGGCTTTACGATCTGTTTTTCCAGTCAAGCGCTCTAAAACAAGGCTCATATTATCCTCAAAATTTCGGCTTCCTGAATAATGCGCTGAATTTACACCTGGATCGCCACTTAATGCATCTATTTCAAGACCCGAATCATCTGCAAAGCAATCCGTATGATATTGGGAATAAACATATCGACTTTTCTGACCTGCATTTTCGGCAAAGGTATCTCCTGTTTCAGGAATTTCGTCATGGCATCCTATATCATTCAGGCTTTTAAGAATGATATTGCTCCCGATCATTGCCTGAACTTCGTCAACCTTATGCTGGTTATTACTCGCAAAAACAAGTTCCACCTTAAAATTCCTTCATTATTGCCCAGAACTCTTTTTTCTTAGTCACATCACTGATCATCTCATCGATACTGAAGGTGCTAAAAAGCTTGACATTGGCATGGTTTTCTACTTTATTTGAACTGATATTAGGAAGCTCGATTCGTTGAGGGTTGATTCCGAAAAGTACCATCTTACTACAGCTGAAAAACTCTTTTAGTTCGGTAATGTTTGTGTCAGGGAATTGATCTAAATTTAAAATGGCAAGGTCTCTAAGTTCTAGCCCTTTTGCAGACATGATTTTGAGGAGCGTTTCCTTGTGTAAACTGCTTATTTCGATATTTTTTGCGTCATCGATCAGGATCAGGAAATACTTGTTATTTTCGCCGATATATACAAATTCATTTGTCTTTTTTATTGCTGCATCAGCTGGAACCGGTATTGCGATAGGCATCTCGGGCGTTATAGGTGTTTCTGCTGTAAAAATCTGTTCAGCGGCTGTCGGTTTCTCAATCTTTAGATCATCTTTAGATGACACGGGCTGTTGTTCAAGAATATAAATATCCTCGGTCATAAAAAGCCTCAGCGCATTGGTTTCATTGGTATGCAGGGTAGACATGAATTCGATTTTTTAACCGTTAAGCGAATACAAACTTAATAAAGCATCTGTTAAAATTAGTTAAATGGGTGCAGCTTCTTTTTCAAAAGCTTAACTTAGCGTTCTGAATGTACGCGTTAAATTTAAAATAATGCTTGCATTGAACATTGAATGAAGGCTTGCTTGATCTAAAGGTGGCAATTATCTTAATTTCACCTTAAATTAAACCCTATTCATTTAAATAATTGAATTGTGAATTATAACTGATAATTTTGCATAATTCAGTTAATTTAGAAGCTCTTTCAGGGGCTTATGTTTTTTATAGTGAATACAATGAATTTTGCAGTTTTTATACTGCTTAAAATAAGAGAAATACAAAAAATGAAAAAGACCTTAGGGATATTAACCGGATTATTAATTTTTACCCTTGTCCAGGTAAGTGCACAAACAAAATCTAAATCCCTTGACAAAGTAGCAGCGGTTGTTGGAAGTTCTATCATTTTGCAATCAGAAATTGAAATGCAATACTCGCAGTATCTGGCCCAGGGAAACCCTGCCGATCCATCGATTAAATGCAATATTTTGCAAAGTCAGCTGTCGCAGAAAATTCTTGGACAGCAGGCAATTATTGACTCCGTTACGGTTACAGATGATCAGGTTGATAGTGAGATTGAAAGACGTTTACGTGCCATGACCGGAAGGGCAGGAGGGCAGGATCGTCTGGAAACCTTTCTTGGCCGCTCATTGATCCAATACAAAGATGAAATCAGGCCAGATATTAAGGAGATGCTAGTAGCTCAAAAGATGCAAGCTAAAATCACTGAAAATATTGCAGTTACTCCGCTTGAAATTAAACGATATTTTGAAGCTATCCCAAAAGATAGTTTGCCTTTTTTTAATACTGAAGTAGAAATTGCTGAGATCATAGCTTATCCAAAGCTTAACAAGGAAGAGAAGGAAATTTTTCATGATAAGGCCGAAGTATTGAGGTTGAGAATAAAAGGAGGAGAAGATTTTGCAACTCTTGCAAGCTTATATTCGCAGGATCCGGGTTCGGCACGTGAAGGTGGTGACCTTGGTTTTATGGACAGAAGCAGTCTAGTTAAAGAGTTTGCAGCTACAGCCTTTAAACTGAAGCAGGGCGAGTTGTCTACTGTGATTGAAACTGAATTTGGATTTCACTTTTTGCAGGTTATTGAACGTCGTGGTGAGCAGGTTAATGTGAGACATATCCTGATTAAAACAGAACCAACACCGGCAAGTATGGATCGAGCAAAGGCACATATTGATAGTGTTCATGCAGTATTGGCGGCTAAAAAAATGGATTTTGGGGCAGCAGCCTCTCTCTATTCTGATAATAATGAAACCAAATATAATGGTGGAATGATGCTGAATTCTGAAAATGTTCAGAGCCGTACAACCTTTATTCCAACAGATAAACTGGATCCACAGATCTTTCTAATTGTTGACACAATGAAGGTTGGAAGTATCTCTAAACCATCTCTGTTTACAGCTCCTGACGGAAAAAAGGGCTACCGTATCTTGAGTCTTAAATCAAAGACCGGCCCGCATCAGGCAAGCCTTGCTCAGGATTTTCCAAAGATCAAGGAAGTGGCTTTTGAGGATAAGAATAACCGTACGATCAGCGAATGGTTCGAAAAACGCAGAAAGATCACTTTCATC
>CAIJME010000089.1 GCA_903821625.1 uncultured Sphingobacteriales bacterium
ATCGAACTACTTGACTACCCAGATCAGGAGCCGCTAACCTGCAAGGTGATTCTGGACACCTTGTATTGTGAAACCCCGAGCCTATCCAATTTAGATGGTAAGCGCTTATATGAGGCGGTTTTGCAGGATTATATGCACATTGAGAATAAAAAATTGAGAATGGATGAATTAAAGAAAGATCCATATTACAATGCTTTACAAATAAAATTTGCTTTCGCAGTTACCTGTCATAAGGCACAGGGTGGGCAATGGCCTGCCGTATTTATTGATCAGGGATATCTAACCGATGAGATGCTCAATACTGAGTTTTTAAGATGGCTCTATACTGGTGTGACCCGATCATCAGCCGAATTATTTTTGGTAAATTTTAGTGATCAATTTTTTGCTGATACTACCCAAAAGTTCATTTGATAAGGTGCCTATTTTTATTTTTTAGACACTTTTGGATCAATAAATTCCCAATCCAGTATATGAGGGTGGGTATGTTCCCGCTTTACAACGACGTTTATTTGTGAGATGATCTGCGAATTAACAGCAGAAACATCGGTAGTTTCATTTCGGTCTGTCGACAGATCAAATAATTCCCAGTTCCCATTTGGCGCCATTCTTACATTTCTTTTGACTCCTTTCCAGTTGCCAATCCTTACCGCAAGTTGACCACCATTTTCTGGGTATTCAAAATACAAAAAGCTATGTTTTTGTTGATCTTGTTTCCTTCCCGTAAGTTCTGGCAACAAGGATATTCCATCAGAATTGCTAATCTTTTTTCCACTAATTTCAGCCAGGGTAGCCATAATATCAAATTGACCTGAAACATGATCACTAACTGAATTTGCCTTGATCTTATTTGGCCATCTGGCAATAAAAGGAACCCGTATACCACCTTCGTATAAATCCATTTTGAGCCCGCGTAATCCCGACACACTATTAAAGAATTTAGTATCTACTCCTGCCGAAAAAGTGGCGCCATTATCACTCGAAAACATAATGATTGTATTGTCATCCAGCCCTAGTTTTTTAATTCTTGCCATAATTATTCCCACCTGGTCATCCAAGAAAGTAATCATTGCAGCGTACGTTGAAAGTGGATATTTATTTGGTGCATAACCATTTTCGCCGAAATACGGTTTTTCATCAAAAAGTCCGATATACTTTTTTACGTATTCTTCTGGTGCTTGCAAGGCCAGGTGTGGAAGCGGAATGGGCAGGTACAAAAAGAATGGTTTGTTTTTGTTCTTGTCAAGAAAACCAAGTGCTTTCTGGGTCATTTTAGCAGGAGCATAATCTTGACCTCTAAATTTTTCAAAATCAGCATCTGTGGCAGTTTTGGGATCTATTTTTCCATGCACGCTAAACACGTGATTATTCAAAGTATCCCATTGATCATTTTCCCAAAGGTGGGTTGGATAAAAATTATGTGCCTGTTTTTGATCTAGGTATCCATAGTAATAATCAAAACCATGCTTTAGCGGGCTTCCAGTTGTTCCGGTTACGCCCATGCCCCATTTGCCAACTAATGCGGTACTATAGCCTCTTTCCTTCAGCATTCTGGCAATGGTATAGGCTCCTTCATGCAATGGCATTTGGCCACCCTCTAAACTGTCTGCAAAGCCACCCAATTCATAGTTGCCTCTAATATACGAGTGACCTGAATGTTTACCGGTCATCAGAATGCTTCTTGAAGGAGCACAAACTGGGGCTCCGCTGTAATGCTGAGTAAAGCGCATGCCCTCTTTTGCCATGCGGTCAAGATTCGGGGTTTTTATCTTTGTTTGACCATAACTTCCTAACTCACCATAACCCAAATCATCTGCATAGATGTAAATAATATTGGGTTTTGGCTTGACTTGCTGCCCCATTGAAATAAACGGGATCATGAAGATGAAAAAGAAGTTTCCACTTAAACTGATCCAATTTTTGCGATTTAAAACAATTGATTTTTTCATCCTAAGTGGTATACCTTGATTATAAAAGCTAAAATATATAAAAATCAAATTCAAAATCTGCTTTTATGCAAAATGCTTTCAAAATAGCTTGAATGTCAATACTCCTTAATTTCTTTTCAATCTTAATATATTTTATAAATTTATAACTATGATAAAAAGAGCAACACTTCTGTTTTTAGGTATACTATTGATTGGTTTAATGCCGGTATTTTCTCAACAAAGCAAGAAGAATATTATTATTTTTCTGGTTGATGATATGGGATGGCAAGACAGTTCTGTTCCGTTCTGGCATAAGGCAACTAAATTTAATTCAATATACCGGACACCCAATATGGAGCGTTTGGCAAAAAGAGGGATGAAATTCAGTAATGCCTATGCCAATCCGGTTTGTACACCTACAAGGGTAAGTCTTGCTACCGGTATGAATGAGGCCAGGCACCGCATTACGAACTGGACCAACGTAAAAAAAGATACCCCAACTGATTACCCAGATAGCCTGTTGAATCCACCGAATTGGAACTTTAACGGATTAAGCACCGCTCCGGGAATTAGTAATTCTGTTGTTGCTACCCCCTTACCAATGCTTTTGAAAGAAGCCGGATATTTTAATATTCACTGCGGGAAGGCACATTTTTCACCTTATGGTACTCCAGCATCTAACCCATTGACCATTGGATTTGATGTAAATATTGCAGGTACAGCTGCCGGACATCCGGGAAGCTATTTGGCAAAAGATCGGTATAGCAGTAGTCCTAATGATACGCTATGGGCGGTGAGAGGTTTAGATAAATACATAGATCAGGGCTTGAACCTTACGGAGGCATTAACCAGAGAAGCTATTGCCACGCTCGAAGCGAACAAGAAAAATGGCAAGCCTTTCTTCCTGAATATGGCTCATTATGGAGTACATATTCCATTGAGTAAAGATGAACGTTTTTATCAGCGCTATATTGATATGGGTATCTCGGATACCGAAGCCCGATATGCAGCATTAATTGAAGGAATGGATAAAAGCTTGGGCGATTTGATGGATTATCTAGACAAAGAGGGAATTGCAAAAGATACCTATATTCTATTTCTGTCAGACAATGGCGGCTTGAGCACTGTGCCCAACAGGGGAGGAGAAGCCCATACTCAAAACCTTCCGCTAAGGCAAGGAAAAGGTTCGCTTTATGAAGGAGGTATTCGTATTCCAATGATCGTTTCGGGTCCGGGCATTGCTTCTGCCAGCACAAGCCATCAATATATAGGTGTGGATGATGTTTTTCCAACTGTTTTGCAGATGGCAGGCCATAAAAACTATAAGACGATACAACAGGTAGATGGCCAGAGTATAGTCCCATTTTTACATGATCAACATAAAAAAGATAATGAAAAGGTGCTTTTGTGGCATTATCCAAACAACTGGACCAATATTAATCTCAAAGGAATTTCTTGGGGAACCGCTTTA
>CAIJME010000090.1 GCA_903821625.1 uncultured Sphingobacteriales bacterium
ATAAGAATGGAATGGTTCTTGGATTCGCAATCGCAGCAATTGGTTCCTTGTTATTTTATCCCGCTGCCGATATGCATCTTTATTATTTATTCCTGGCTGCATTATTTGTATTAGCGATAGGTGTGGTGGTATTACAGGTAGCTTCAAATCCCTATATTACAGCACTTGGTCCGGCCAAAACTGCATCTTCTCGTCTTACCCTGATCCAGGCAGTAGGGTCTATTGGAACCACCATCGCGCCTATTTTTGGTGCACACTTTATTTTATCCAAATTGCAGGAATCAGGTACGTCAAGCGATGCGGTTAAATACCCTTACTTAGGTATTTCAGCTATGCTCATCTGTATTGCCTTGGTAGTTTATAATTTGAAACTACCAAAGATTAGTACTGGTTCCGAAAGTATTTTGGCTACACCCGAACAAAGAAGAAGCATCTTTTCCTTTCGTAACCTGAACTTTGGTTCATGGGCTATTTTTGCTTATGTAGGTGCCGAAGTTTCTATCGGTACTTTTTTGACAAATTACATCGCCGATATCCTAAGTATTGGTGTTGAGGATGCAAATTCTTATGTTTCCTATTATTGGGGCGGTATGCTAGTTGGACGTCTGATTGGTTCCTATCTTTTGAAAACAGTAAAACCTTCAATTGTTTTGACCATTTGTGCCGCAGCAGCAATAGTGCTCGTCGTTCTTTCTATAAATACATCCGGCACAGTAGCCGTTTGGTCGATGATTGGTGTAGGATTATTCAATTCAGTAATGTTTGCAATTATTTTCGCACTTTCTGTTCAGGGATTAGGAAAATATACCACCAAAGCGTCAGGAATATTATCAACAGCCATTGCAGGTGGTGCAATCATTTCATTTTCGCAAGGTTATTTAAAGGACCATTCAACATGGGCGATCGCATTTATGATTCCGGTTCTTTGTTATTTATACATTGTTTTTTTTGGTCTTAATGGCTATAAGTCAAAAGCTGAAAGTTTATGAAAAGAAGAAATTTTATAAGTCTCACCGGGCTTGGAGCCACCGGGTTGGCTTCAGGAGCTTTAACTTCATTCCCAACTAGTTCATTAGCTACAAGTGCTACGAGTGAACAGAAATCATCTGAGCTATCTGCAAATCTGGTGATCGCAGGTGGAGGTGTAGGAGGCTGCGCAGCTGCTTTATCTGCTTTAAGAAACGGTCTGGATGTGATTATGACTGAGGAAACCGACTGGATCGGCGGCCAGCTTACCTCGCAAGGAGTACCTCCCGATGAACATGCCTGGATCGAAACTCATGGTGCACCTAAAGCCTATCGTGATTATAGAAATGCGGTTAGAGAATATTACAAAAATAACTACCCCATCACAGATGTTGCAAAATCAAGGCCAAGACTTAATCCTGGTAATGCGACGGTTTCAGCGCTTTGCCATGAACCTCGAGTATCGCTTGCTGTTTTGCATCAAATGCTTGCCCCTTTTATAAGTTCAGGCAGATTAACGCTGTTAATTGAGCATAAAATCAGCTCAGCAGAATATTCAGGAAATAAGGTAAAAGCCCTAAGAGCCCAGAGTTTAAGATCGGGCCGCATAGTAATTTTAGTAGCCCCTTACTTTGTAGATGCGACAGAAACAGGTGAGTTACTGCCAATGACCAATACTGAATTCGTAATGGGTACTGAATCAAGAAATGAAACCCATGAATTACATGCACCATTAAAAGCCGACCCAGATAATCAGCAGGCATTTACCATGTGTTTTGCAATGGACTATGTCCCTGGATCAAATAATGTTGGTGATAAACCAGCTGAATACGATTTTTGGCGAAATCTAGTACCTAAAATGACCCCTGCATGGCCGGGTAAATTACTAGACTTGAGTTATTCCAATCCTAAAACGCTTGAAAAGAAACCATTGGGATTAAATCCTGATGGGAGCTTAACAGATCCATATCTTAACCTTTGGAATTACCGTCGCATCCTTGCAAAAGATAATTTTACCCCAGGTGTTTTTAAAGGGGATATCTCTACGGTGAATTGGCCTCAGAATGATTATACGCTAGGAAACCTGGTGGGTGTATCTCAGAAAGAGTTCAACCATCATGTAGCAAGAGGAAAACAGCTTAGCTTATCCTTATTTCATTGGCTTCAAACTGAAGCACCGCGGCCAGATGGCAAACTGGGTTGGCCTGGTTTGCGTTTACGAAAGGATGTAATGGGTACGGAAGATGGCTTAGCAAAATACCCTTATATTCGTGAATCAAGACGTATTAAGGCTGAGTTTACTGTGCTCGAAGAGCATGTTGGTCAGGAAAATAGAATACAGGTTGCCGGACCTATTGCTGGTAAGATCGCAGCCGATTTTTATGACAGTGTAGGTATCGGCTATTACCATATTGATCTACACCCCAGCAGCCGTGGAAATAATTACATCGATTTTCCATCTTTGCCTTTTCAGATTCCTTTAGGCTCTTTACTTCCTATACGAATGGAAAACCTGATTCCTGCAAATAAAAACATAGGTACCACACATATCACGAATGGTTGCTACCGTTTGCATCCGGTTGAATGGAGTATTGGAGAGGCCGTTGGATTATTAGTGACATATTCCCTTAAAAAACAGGTATTCCCAAAACAAGTTCGTGAAGGAAAAGAATTACTTGCTGAGTTTCAAGAATTTATTGTGAGGCAAGGGGTGGAGTTGAAGTGGAGGTAAGTTGTAGGTTGTAAGTAGTAGGTTATAAGTTATAGGTTTTAGGTTATAAGTTAAAAGCAGAAAGGTGAAAGCAGAAAGGTGAAAGCAGAAAGCTAAAAGCTAAAAGCAGAAAGCAAATTGTGCAATCTCATATCCGTTATAAGTTATAGGTTATAAGTTGTAGGTTATAAG
>CAIJME010000091.1 GCA_903821625.1 uncultured Sphingobacteriales bacterium
AAAATTCTTTTTGTTGTAGACGAAGGTGTAGGTTTTGAGGTGGTTCAGCAGTTGAAAGAGTATTTCAAAATTCATCATGCTGTACAATTAGTTCCTGAAGTTGTGATTGTTCCCGGGGGTGAGATTCTAAAGAATGACATCAAATATTTTGATCAGATACTGGAAGCAGTTAATGAGCATAAGATAGACAGGCATTCGTATATAGCAGCTATTGGTGGTGGTTCTGTATTGGATCTTGTGGGGTATGCGGCTGCAGTTTCCCATCGAGGTATCCGGCATATTCGAATACCTACAACAGTTTTATCACAGAATGATTCCGGTATTGGCGTTAAGAATGGAATTAATTATTTCGGAAAGAAAAATTTTCTGGGAACCTTTGCTCCTCCAATTGCAGTGTTTAACGATGAACTTTTTATAGATACCCTCACCAATCGAAATTACAGGTCGGGTATCTCTGAAGCCGTGAAAGTTGCGCTCATTAAAGATCCCGCATTTTTTGAATGGATTGAGAACCATGCAGATGCGTTGGTTAAGCGTGAGCGCCAAGCGATGAACTATCTGATATGCAGATGTGCTGAATTGCACATGCAGCATATTGCAGGCCTTGATCCATTTGAATCAGGCTCTTCCCGTCCGCTAGATTTTGGTCATTGGAGTGCCCATAAGCTTGAGCAATTGTCAAATTTTGACGTACTGCATGGCGAAGCAGTAGCAATGGGAATTGCACTTGATACCGTCTATTCTAATTTAATTGGTTATTTGTCTGAACCAGAAAGCCAAAGAATTATCGATCTTTTAAATAAGTTAGGGTTTGATCTGATACATCCAATGATGGATATCAATGACAAAAATTCACCAATCCTGCTGGGTCTGGAAGAATTTCGTGAACACCTGGGTGGCGAGCTGACTATTATGCTGCTTGAAGAAATTGGACAGGGTATTGAAGTTCATGAAATAGATCCTGAAATACTGAAAAAAGCTTCCCATTTATTACGGGTTAAGGCATGAAACTTGCGTCTGGACATTTAAGCTATTGCACCAATATACATGCAGGTGAAAGTTGGATGGATCATTTTGAGGCCATAAAGAAAAATTTTCCTAATATAAAAAAAGAGGTAAGCCCTGGGCAGCCTATGGGTATTGGTTTACGTTTGTCAAATTCGGCCAGTACCGACCTCCTTGATCCGGATTCAATACAGATTTTTAAAGACTGGTTGAATGAGCATGAGGCCTACGTTTTTACCATGAATGGCTTCCCTTACGGCGATTTTCATCATGCAATTGTGAAGGATCAAGTTCACGCGCCCGATTGGACAAGCCAAGAGCGACTTGAATATACGATCAGGCTTTTTAAGATTCTTGCTGAACTTTTACCGGAGGGTATGGAAGGCGGGATTTCTACCTCTCCGCTTAGTTATCGACATTGGTTTCCGACCAAAGAATTGTCTGAAGAGGCAAAAAACAGTGCAACCCGCAATATTATTCTTGTAGCCGAACAATTGTATCAATTCAACCTAACGAGCGGCATACAGATGCACCTGGATATTGAACCGGAACCTGATGGCATGCTTGAAACCGGGGCTGAATTTATAGCCTGGTATGAAAATATGCTGATCCCGATGTCAAAGTCAATTTTGACTGTTCGTTTGAACATGAGTGAGTTAGAGGTTGAAGCCTGTATTAAAGAACATATATGTTTATGTTACGATGTCTGTCATTTTGCCATTGGATATGAACAACATACTGAAGTTTTGCAACAGCTTGATAAAAAAGGA
>CAIJME010000092.1 GCA_903821625.1 uncultured Sphingobacteriales bacterium
CAAATTAAAGAACCAAGAACCAAGAACCAAGAGCAAAGACTGTTTAGTACTAATTGAAATTTTCTGCTTTTTTCAGACTTCCTACCTCAGACTTCCTACCTCAGACCTCAAATTAAAGAACCAAGAGCAAAGATCAAAGACTGTTTAGTACTAATTGAAATTTTCTGCTTTTTTCAGACCTCCGACTTCAGATCTCATAACTCAGACAACAGATAACAGACAACACACTTCCTACCTCAGACTTCCTACCTCAGACCTCCTACCTCCTACCTCACTCCCCATACCCCTGCCCATACAACGCTTTCCCACTTCTAGTACCTAAGTGCTTTTCGTTTTCAACCACTAACTCTCCATTCACAATTACATATTTAAACCCCTTAGAGTAGGCATGTGGTTTTTGAAAGGTAGCCATATCGTTTACTTCTGATTCACTGAAAATCACGATATCAGCAGCATAATTTGAGAGTAACAGGCCTCTATCATTTAACCCGAATTTTTGTGCAGCTAATGAGGTCATCCTTCGAATGGCATCCTCCATGGAAAGTACTTTTTCATCTCTGACATATTTACCTAAAACCCTGGCATTACTACCATATCCACGGGGATGTGGCATTCCGCGCCCAGGTACAGGAACGCCAGCATCAGCACCAAACATACTGAATGGATATTGCATGATGTTTTTCACATCAGCTTCATTCATGCTGTTATAAACCATTTGGGCACCACCTTTTTCAACCATATCCATAATGGTTTCGGCTTCAAATTTAACTTTTGCCTTTCTGCCTATCAGCTTATTTATTTCAGAGATATTTTTTCCATTATAAGTGGTATCCGAAGGATAGTTGGCTACAACTGCATAGCTGTAATTAGGAAATTTATAGCCTGCTAACTGCTGTAACATTTCTTTTTTGATCTGAGCTCGTATAACCGGGTTATTCAAACGCACCTTCATGCTATCGTTTCCACCTGCAAATGCCCAGTCTGGTAATCGTATTCCCAGATTTGTGCTGCTTGCGGTGTATGGATATTGATCAATCGTAACATCCCAACCGTCAAGGCGGGCTTGTTTTACCAAGCCAAGGGTAATGTTTGATTTACCCCAATTCGATTTACCACCTATCTTAAAATGGGATATCTGTACAGGAATATTTGCTTCCTTTCCAATATTAATCGCCTCATTTACAGCATCAACTGCACTATTTTCCTCGTTTCGAATATGAGATGCGTAAACACCCTTAAACTTTCCGGCTGCTCTAGCCAGTCCGCTAACCTCTTCCGTTTTGGCGAATGTACCTGGGATATAGATCAATCCTGTAGACAAACCAACAGCACCTTGTTTCATGGCTTGTTCTACCAGACTTTCCATCTTTTTCTGTTCCAGATTAGTGGGTGTTCTGTTATCTCTGTTCATGACTTGTGCTCGGACGGTATTATGCCCGAATAAAGTTGCAACATTAATGGAAGGCTTGGTTGTATTGATTTCTTGAAAAAAAGAGCCAATATTTTCAGCCGAACCTCCGCAATTGCCAGTAATAACTGTTGTTACGCCATCAAAAATATAGTTATTAGCTGTGGGAGTTTCAGTAATACCACCTTCAATATGCCCATGAACATCAATAAAACCAGGAGCCACGATCAAGCCTTTGGCATCAATGGTCTTTTTTGCCTGCATATCCGTTATATGTCCGGTTTTGATGATTTTGCCATTTTTTACTGCCAAATCACCATAATACCAGGAATTTCCAGTACCGTCATAAATTTTCCCATTTCGAATAAGCAGATCGGCGATTGTTTGTCCATTTACAACAAATGAGCAAAAAAATATAGAACCCAGCAGAAAGATTGTTTTCATGTTTTATTCTTAAAAACCTAGTAAAAATGTAAGATTTATACAGATTATGGAGTGTAGTTTATAAAAATGTATTTAAGGCTAATACTCCAAATAATCCCATAATGCCTACAATAGTTTCCATAATGCTCCAGGTTTTAAAAGTATCTTTTATGCTTAATCCAAAATATTCTTTAAAAATCCAGAACCCGGTATCATTTACATGAGAACACATTAAGCTACCGGCACCAATAGAGAGTACCATTAGTTCTGGGCTCACTTGCATAGGGCCAATCAAGGGTTGTACAATTCCTGCTGCAGTTAATCCTGCAACTGTTGCCGAGCCTACTGCTATTCTCAGCAGCGTTGCAATTAGCCAGCCCAGTAAAAGTGGCGATAAGGTGGAGTCTTTAAAAAATCCAACTATGGCATCACCTGTTCCACTATCCAGTAATATCTGTTTAAATGCACCACCAGCTGCAATGAGCATGAGTATGGTGGTAACGGCATTTAAGGATATGGCTGATTTATCCATTAATGTTTTCATTGTTATTCCTCTAGCAATACCCAAAACAAAGATGGCTATCAACAAGGCAAGTAACATGGCAATGCCGGGATCACCAATAAATAGAAGAATTTTTGTAATAGCGGATGTTGCAGGCAATAATAAAGTACTTGCCGTGGCAAAACCCATCAAAATAACCGGTATTAGTGCTACGATAACACTGGTACTGAACCCAGGCATTTCATTGTCTTCAAAATGTTTTATATTAAAAATTTCTTTAGGTGGGTTGGCTTTGATTTTTTTAACAAACTCAGGAAAAATTATTCCAGCCATGATTATTGCAGGAATAGATACCAGGGTTCCATACCATAATGTTTTCCCAATATCTGCTTTAAAAATAATAGCAATGGTGCTTGGTCCTGGATGCGGGGGTAAAAAACCATGGGTTACAGAAAGGGCACTGGTTAATGCAATGCCTAAATAAACCAGAGGCTGTCCAGTATTTAGCGCCACAGAAAATACCAAGGGTATTAATATGATAAAACCTGCATTATAAAACATGGCAATACCTACTACAAAGCCAGTTAAAGCCATTGCAATTTTTATTCTTTTGACTCCAAATAAATTTACTAGGCCAATACTTATTCTTTGAGCGGCACCAGTTTCAGAAAGCACACTTCCGAATAAAACGCCAAAACCTAAAATTAATAAGGTCGACCCAAGTGTACTCCCAATACCATTACTGATAGACTTTACAATAGTTGATAATACCATTGAATTACACAATCCTACAAACAAGGTTGAGATAATCAATGCCGTAAAGGCATTTAATTTTACAACCATTATAAGTAGCAATAGTAGTAATATGGAAGAGCAGAGGATTAGTATTGGTATCATTTTATCATGTATTAGTAAAAAGAAACTGTATGTGTCAAACTATTCACCCCACCCCAATTTTTCGTGTAATTAATCTTTGATGGCCTGATAAGTTAAGGCTCTGAATTTTTCAACTACCTCATTATGTGTTCTTGCTTGCAATTGTCTAAAAAACAGGTAAACCATTTTTTCTTTTGGATCTACCCAGTAAGAGGTTGCAAAGGCTCCTCCCCAATTAAATGTGCCAACCTGGGCGGGAGCACTTCCGCTATTTTGATCAGTAACCACTCCGAATCCCAGTCCAAAGGTTCCACCCGAATAGGGTATACCTTCAATTTGATTAGTTGTCATCATTCTAACGGTATTGCGGCCTAATAAGCGTTTGTTGTTGTAAACACCATTATTCAACAACATTTGAAGAAAAATGCCATAGTCATAAATGGTAGAACTTAAACCGGCACCGCCAGAGTAATAGGTATGTGGAACGAGCGGATAATTTGAAGTTGCTAGACTGTTTAACATTCCTGCATTTGCTTTCACTAATTTTCCTTGAGGTGTTTCAGTGTATAGATTTACTAAACGACTAGCTTTATTTGCAGGGACATTGAAATAGGTATCTTTCATGCCTAGTGGCTCGAATATCCGTGTTTTAAAAAATTCATCTAGACTTACACCAGAAATTATTTCAACCAAACAACCCAAAACGTCGGTATTCAACCCATAGGTGAATTTTTCGCCCGGTTGGTGCATCAAGGGTAATTCGCCAAGTTGGGTCATCGCCGAAAGTAACGTTCTGCCTTTTACACTCAAACCTGCAGTGATATTGTTTTTTGCATAGATTGCATTGGCCTCTTTTGAGCCTATTTGCGCATAACCAAGGCCTGAGGTATGAGTTAAAAGATCTTTTATAGTGACTTCTCTTTTTGCAGGAACTGTCGTATAGCTTGTGTCTTTTGAATTAAAGTTAACCAAGACATTTTGCTTTTTAAACGAAGGAATATACATTGAAACTGGATCAGTAAGTAATAATTTTCCTTCATCAAAAAGCATCATAATTGCAACGCTAGTGATTGCCTTGGTTTGTGAGGCAATCCTGAAAATGCCTTCTTTCTGAAGAGGTGCTTTTGTATCGAGGTCATTAAAACCGATAGCCTTATGGTAAGCAACCTTTCCATCGCGGATAATCAAAGCTGTTGCTCCATTCATGTATCCTTTCTCTACCCAATCATTCATTGCAATATCCATGCGCTTTAAATGTTCGGCAGAGAATCCTGCTGCTTCTGGGCCTGTATTCGTGATCGTCTGGCCAACGGTTTGAGTAATGACAGAGCCGATTAGAATAAAAAATAAAATGTACTTCTTCATGATTAAACTTTTAATTATGCTATAAATATATAAATATTGGTTCATTGAAAAATCGTCGATTACTCCCGACTAAATTTTTAATTAGTCAGTGATTATTTAATCAGGAGTTTTTCGGGTAAAACCGGGTTGCTTAGTAATTTCCCAAATACCTCCCAGCGTTTTTTAGGATCTTTTTCATTTAACTCAATATAGTTCCTCACAAGATCTTGTCCGTAATTATAATTGATCACGTAACTTCTGTATTTTTTAATAAAGCTGATTGATTTGAGGGCTGTTTCTTGGTTGTAAAGACAATAGTTCATCAGCCAATCCAATGCCTGTTGATCATTCATTGTTTGATTGACAATGCCTCTAGCCGCTTCATTTCTGGCATAGTTAAGTTTGCCCCTAATGGCTAACGATTTAAAATAAATACCAATAAATGTGGTATCAAGGCCCGCCAGAGGAAGTAGTTTCTCTTTTGCAAATCTGATCTTTTTATCGCCCGGGAATACCAGGTCGATACCATAATTGGCGCTGCCTTCAGCTATAAAAGACTGCGGACTAAACAAAGGATATAGCGAAATTTCAACCCAGCCTTTATCCTGATAAAGATTTTTTTCCAACAGCATATTATAAACATGATGCCCCGGATAACTTTCATGGCTCCCCACATCTATGGCTCTTTCAATAAATATTCGGGTATCGGTATTGATCTGAATCAAGCTGGTGTAATTGCCTTTATACCAATTATATCCACTCCAGGGCTTATCCTTTACATATTCTATCGTGAATGTTTCAGTTTCAGGCAGACTATAATAGGCTTTAGTGCTTTTTCTTGCTTCGGCTATGGTAGTTTTAAAAATGGTATCCAGTTTATTTTCAGGAATGATGAAGCGGTTAGCAAGATTTTGGAATCTATCCTGAACAGTCCCCTTGCCTGGCAATAGCTGATTCAGCGTGTCGAGCAAAAGTTTATAATGTTCTTCAGGATAAACAGGGGCAGAAATGCCGAACAGTTCTTTAGATTCTTCATCAAACGTTTTGAATTCGCCTGAATAGATTCGGATACGCCTATCAAACGCCAAAAGTTGCTGTGACATCCATCGGGCTCTGACCTTACTGCTATCGTTTAGTTTTTCGATACTATTTTTTAAACTACTTCTTAGTTCAGTAACCAAATTCAGTAGGCTGTCTTTTGGAAAGATATCTGATTTAGAAATGGCTGGTTTCAGTGAATCTGGACCATAATAGGCATCTACAAAATCAGCATCGTAAAGTCCGATGGTCAGACCAAGACGAACATAGTTTTCTGCCAGATAGTTGAGTTGCTGAGCCTCAGTTTTCTGTTCTTTTTTAGCACAGGATAGTAAAAACAGGAGGGTAAAAGGTAGTAAGACACTATAAATTTTTGGCATAAACTAAATTTATTGATCAAGGAGGGTTTTCCTGTATGCAATTTAGTAAAATTCTTTACCCTTACTAAAACGACTCTCCTAAACTTAAATAAAATCCGCTTTGTCTTTTTTCTCCCGGGTTCTTTTCTCCAATTCCATAATCCATCCGAACACTCAAGCCCTTTTCAATATCAAAGAAATATCGAAATCCACCACCCAGGTTGGGTTTCAAATCTTTCAGACTGAAATCTCTACGGCTAAAGACTGTCCCTGTACCAGCAAAGCCTACAACTCCAAAGCGGGGGTGGAATCTCAAACGGATTTCAGATTGCAAGGCCAATAAATTTTCATCACGGTAACGTCCTAAATAATAACCTCTCATCATTTCATCACCTCCAAGCTGTGGCAACAAATAAAAAGGAGTATTTTCACCACTCAATGATTGATAATTGGCATTCAGGGCAAATGTTGCTTTATTGCTGATCGCATGAAAATCCCGGACCTCTAATTTTAAAAGTCCACCTACAAAATTATCGCCACCAAAAATATCCGGAGCATAAGAGTAATTCATGCGGGCAAAAGCGCCTTTTGTTGTGTAGGTATTGGAGTTTCTACTGTCAAGTATTTGAGTGAATCCGAGATATAATACTTTCCCGCCGTCTTTATCGAAAATGGAAGGAACTTTACTGAAAATACCACCGATAGCTTTATCGCTGAACTGATAATTCTCAAAGGCAATAGTTAAACCGCTGTATCTTGTCTTGCCAAATTGTTTCTCAATCGCGCCATTCAGCTTAAATAATTTTTGAGTAATCGGGTCTTCATTTGAGTCAAAGGTTGAATTGCCAATACCGTAAAAGTTAAATGGAAAATTTTTGTAGCGAATCTCACCTATATAATGAAATTTATTGTTCGGCGACCAGATATCTGATTTGAGTATAAAATTTGTTTGTTTTTTGGTCGTGAAAGTGACAGCTCCGGTAATCCTTGAAGTGCGGGTAAGGGTATCTTTTCGATCGGTGTAAAATGAATAAAGGCTTATTGCGCCGATCTCTGCACCGGTTTCCTGAGCATACCCAATAACTGGAAGTGGTAAAAAACTACTGGATCGTCCGGTATCGACATCACTAGAAAACAGTTTTTTTATCAGCTTCATCTGGCAGAATCCATTGCTGCTGAATAGTAGAATCAATGTTAATACCGAAAGTTTTCTTAACAATTCTTTATTCATAAAGGGCGCTAAGTTAACTATTGTTTGGATAGGGAGGGGTGATATTTTTCAGGATATATCAGAAATCAGATCTGTTATTTTTATAAAAATTTAAAGATCAAATGGCATGTATTTAAAATGAAGGCCATTTGATCTTTAAGTTCCTATTTCTTTTTCTTTTCCCGAATCGCTTTAAATTCAGATCCATCTTTCCACTGTGGCATCTTTTCTTCAAATGCCAGTTTTTTACCTACCTGGAAAAGTAGTTTGATATCATCTATGCCACCGTCAAATGTCCATTTTGCTGGATCATATTCATCTGAAGGGCGGTGATAATGTTTTTCAGTGTATTCATCATCTGCTTTTTGACCATAACCCGGTTCTTTTCCGATAACATCTACTCCGTTAGAGGTATAAAGTGCAGGAATACCTGCTTTTGCGAAATTAAAATGGTCGGATCGGTAATAATATCCAGCTTCCGGATGCGTTTCGTATGAAATTACGCGCCCTGCTTTTTCGGCTGCTTCCTTTAAGTATTCTTCTAACTCGGATTGACCCTGCCCAACAATGATGATATCTTTTGTTTTTTCAAACGGGTTCACACCATCGATATTAATATTTGCTACAGTTTTTATTGCAGGATAAATTGGGTTTTGGGCATAATATGCTGATCCCCACAGACCTTGTTCCTCTGCTGTTACCGCCAATAAAATGATTGTTCTTTCAGGCTGCACTTTCAGGCTTTTAAAAGCTCTAGCCAGTTCAATGAGGCTTGCAGTACCACTGGCATTGTCAAATGCGCCATTATAGATTGAGTCGGCACTTTCATCCGGAGAGCCAATACCTAGATGATCCCAGTGCGAAGTGTAAATGATTACTTCATCTGGACGTTTGCTTCCGGTTATTTTGCCGATTACGTTAATCGATTTATTGAAGGTGGTTTTTACCTCCAAACTGGTACTCAGTTTCAGATCCAATGAAACGGCTTTAAACCCTTTTTTATCTGCCTGAGCAAAAAAGCTCGTTGAATCTTGTCCTGCTGCTGCAATTAGTTTCTTTGCTGCAGGTAGCGAAAGCCATCCATTGATATCGGTATAGGGATTATTTTTTCCACGATCGTCAAGCCTTAGTTTGGAAGCATTCCAGCTATTCTGTACTACTTTGAATGGATAACTTGCACCTTCGGTAGTATGAACAATCAAACATGCTTTGGCTCCCTGCCTTGCCGCTTCCTCAAATTTATAAGTCCAGCGTCCATAATAGGTCATAGTCTTACCCTTGAAAAGTGTAGAATCTCCTGCTCCGAAACCCGGGTCATTGACCATCACCAGGACTACCTTCCCTTTAACATCCAAACCGGCATAATCGTTCCAGTTATGCTCAGGTGCATTCACCCCATATCCTGCAAATACCACTTCAGTATTCTCCAAACTTACTTTATCTGTTATTTTATCTGTCCAGATTACGTAGTCTTCTAGGCCCTTTAACATAAAGCTACCTTTTGAGGTGTTAACCTTCATTTGCGGTGCAGGCGTGGTTTTAATATTGACCATTGGAACCTCTTGGATATAACTGTCTCCATTTCCAGGTTCTAGTCCATTTTCTTTGAATTTCTTTTGCAAATAGGCAATCGTTTTTGTTTCGCCCTGCGTAAATGGTTTGCGGCCCTGAAGCGAGTCATCGGATAGTTCGGCTACATGTAGTCTTAAACTGTCGGCACTGAATGCAGAAAGACCATCGTCTTCACTTAATTGGGGATTATTTTTTACACAAGCAGCGAAAAATACTACGCTCGCAAGTAGATAATATGTTAGATTTTTGATCATAATTGATGGGTTTTAATTCATAAATATAGGTAGCGGTCTTAATAATAGGAAATTAATGTATCCCTTGTTTTAATTCTTATTCAGATGCTTCTCATAAAACATTCGCCTATCTGCTGGAAATATTTATTTTTGCCAATAAAATTATAATATGAGTGTAGAAAGAGGACCAATATCCCGATTTATAGAAAAAAATTATCTCCATTTCAATTCCGCTGCATTAGTGGATGCGGCAAAGGGATATGAAACCTATCTTGATGAAGGGGGTAAAATGATGATTACTTTAGCCGGTGCCATGAGTACTGCTGAACTCGGTATTTCACTTGCTGAAATGATCCGTCAAGATAAAGTGTCAATCATATCCTGTACCGGAGCTAACCTAGAAGAGGATATCATGAATCTGGTGGCTCATTCACATTATAAACGGGTGCCAAATTATAGAGATCTTAGTCCTCAAGATGAATGGGATCTTTTAGAGAATCATTATAACCGCGTTACTGATACCTGCATACCGGAGGAAGAAGCATTCAGAAGATTGCAAAAGCATATTCATAAATTATGGAAAGATGCGGACGATTCTGCTGAACGCTATTTCCCACATGAATTTATGTATAAAATGCTTTTGAGTGGGGTATTGGAGCAATACTATGAAATTGATCCAAAGAATTCCTGGATGCTTGCCGCTGCTGAAAAGAATTTACCAATTGTTGTTCCTGGATGGGAAGATTCAACAATGGGCAATATTTTCGCCTCTTATGTAATGAAGAAAGAATTGAAAGCTTCAACAATGAAGAGTGGTATTGAGTATATGGGCTGGTTAGCCGACTGGTATATTGCAAATTCAGGCGGTAAGGGAGTAGGCTTTTTCCAGATAGGAGGGGGTATTGCTGGTGATTTCCCGATTTGTGTGGTACCGATGCTGTATCAGGATATGGAAATGCAAAACATTCCATTCTGGGGTTATTTTTGCCAGATCTCAGATTCTACTACTTCTTTTGGTTCCTATTCAGGTGCAGTGCCAAATGAGAAGATCACCTGGGGTAAATTAGATATTCATACGCCTAAATTTATTGTTGAATCTGATGCAACTATCGTTGCACCACTCATTTTTGCCTGGGTTTTGAAGCAATAGTACTTCTTGATATTAAATGCAAATGCCTAGAGAGTGCAAAAAATGATAATTTTAATAAAATCATTTCGTGGAGTGATTAGGCCTAGTTTTTTGACATAATTTAGAATGATTATAAATTGATAAAATAGGTCATGTTAATGTCATCCGTAAATGAATAAACTTTACTTTTGTCCTCTGAAAAATGTTGATAACGCACAACCATCGACTTTTTAATTATACATTTCAAATTTTAAGCATAAATACTCAATATGAGAAGCATCTCATTGTTTTTTAGAAGTGTTACAAAATCACTGATACTGATTTCTTTCCTAAGTTTAGCTGCCGCTAATTCAGCGAGCGCACAGGATGCAGCAGCAGGGGCAGCGATTTTTAAACAAAAATGTACCGCTTGCCATGGCCTCGAAAAAGCGGTAGTTGGCCCGGCCTTAAAGGGTATAGATACAAAGTACGACGAAGCTTTTTTGTTGAAGTGGATCAAGAATGCACCTGCATTCATTGCTTCTGGTGATGCTCAGGCAGTAAAAGCGTCAGAGTACTCTCCGGTTATGATGTCAGCCTTTCCTGAATTGTCTGATGATGATATTAAGAACATAATCGCTTATGTTAAGGTTGGAGATCCAAAACCGGCAGCAGATCCAAATGCAGCTCAGGCTGGTGCGGGTGGCACAGCAACATCAAATGGCGTGAGCAACTTCATGTTATTTGGACTTTTAGCTGTAATTATTATCGCATTTCTTGTCATTTTGGTTCTTAACAAAGTAATACAGACTTTGGAACGCGTTATGCTTCAGAAAAAAGGCATAGCTGTTGAAGAAGAAGCTGTTGATAAAGATCGTTTCGCAGGATTAAAGAAATTATCCAAAAACAAAAAATTCATTCTTTTCATAGTTCTTCTAAGCGTAATTTTCCTTGGGTCAGCCGGATGGAAAGGTATGTGGGAAACAGGAGTGCATACCGGTTATCAACCGGTTCAGCCGATTAAATTTTCTCATCAGCTACACGCTGGAGTAAACAAGATTGACTGCCAGTACTGCCACTCTGGTGCATTTTCATCTAAGAATGCTTCGATTCCATCTTTGAATGTTTGTATGAATTGTCATAACTACGTTACAGCATCAGAGAAATATGCAGGAAAGACCTCTCCTGAGATTATGAAAATTTACACCGCTCTTGATTATAATCAAGACACCAAACAGTATGGTGAAAATACTAAGCCGGTAGAGTGGATCAG